>JAPPHZ010000021.1:71684-78748 GCA_028820935.1 bacterium
CGGCGCCGTGTCCGCCTTCGCCTTCGGCGCCGTGTCCGCCTTCGCCTTCGGCGCCGTGTCCGCCTTCGCCTTCGGCGCCATGCTCGCCGCTGCCGACCTCGGCGTGAGGTATCCATCCGGTGAACGGCTCCTGCGTGGCCGCCATGTTCACCTGCAACACCTCGCCCGGCGCCATGTCCACCGGAACCGTCGGACCGAGTTCCGTCCCGTTCGACAGGTGCACCTCGACCCTGACCCGGGTGAGGACACCGTTGGTGGTGTTCTCCACGGTACCCCTGAACGAGTTGCTGGGAGGGTGATACCTGAGGATCAGCCGGGCACCGCCGCGAACCTGGTCGAAGGTCTGACCCACCCCCAACATGGCTGCGCTGCCTTCTTCACCGCCGGAGCCGTGTTCACCGCCGCCCTCACTGGCGCCTTCGCCTTCGGGACCGTGACCCTCGCCACCTGCTCCTTCGCGGCCGCCCTCGCCGCCTTCGGCCGAGTGAGGGACCGGACCGGCGCCGCCGCAGTCGAATACCTCCATGTGGGTGACCAACCCGTCGTAGGAGACCCCGGCGAGCGATGGTTCGTCGGCAACCGCCAGCACGGACGCCGCCGCCTCTCCGGGGCTCAGGTGCCCCATCACGCCCGGACCGAGTTCCCCCACGGTCCTCGTTCCGGACTTAATGTGAGGTTCGGTCTGCACATAGCAAAGTACGTGGGAGAGGGTGTTGCGGGCCGTTGTGTAGACGGTGCGGGTGGCCTGGTCGTAACGGGCCGTGACGGCCAATCCTCCGAGCACGCCCTCCCACTCCTGGTCGAGGGGCACGATCGGGCTCGACATGGCGCGCTCGTTGGCCTCGGAACCGCCGTCGGAGCCCTCGCCGCTTCCTTCGCCTTCGGGCCCATGTTCACCGTCGCCGGGGCCGTGCTCGCCGTCGCCCTCACCGGACCCATGCTCGCCGCCGGATTCGCGTCCCTCGCCGGAGCTCTCCCCGCCGCCGTGCTCACCGCCGCCTTCGGCGCCCTCCCGGGTGTCGCTCATCTCGCTGCCGGCGAGATCCTGGCCCTCCGGTCCCTCGGAGCCGGCCGTACAGCCGATCAACAGCCCGGCGCTGAGCAAGACCCCGAGAGCCACCCCCAGGATCCTGGTCTTCCGTGCCTTGCGATCCATCCCCTTCACCACCTTTCGTGAGGATCATGTGGCTCCGGTTCTAACGATCAAATGTCGCCGAAATGTGTCAGCGGCGGGCTGGTGGGGAGTCGAGACGGTCGCCGTCTCCGGGGTCGGTTGCCATCCGATCCGGCTCCGACCCGATACGATCCGACCGACCGTTTACGGAGGTGGTGTGATCGGGAACGATCTGGATCGGCAGAGGGTCGGTGGCCTTTCCCGCCCCGCGTTCGGGTTGTTGATCACAACGGTCGGCGTTCTGATCCTCAGCGGCGAAGGGGTCCTGATCCGGTTGATCGAGGTCGATTCGTGGACGCTGCTGTTCCTGCGGGGAGTTCTGGCTGCCCCCGGCCTCTTCGTGTTCTTCCTGGTGATGGAGAGGCGCGGTTGGTGGGACCAGCTGCGGTCGATGGGGATGGCGGGCCTTCTCGCCGCGGTCCTGTTCGCGATCGACAACGTCGGCTTCATCTATTCGATCACCCACACTTCGGTGGCGAACACGTTCCTCCTGATCAGCCTCAGCCCGCTGTTCGCCGCGTTGTTCACCCGCATGGTGCTGCGCGAGACGGTCCCGAGGCGCACCTGGCTGGCGATCGCAGGCGGAGCTGTGGCCACCTCGATCATCATGCTCGGCTCCCTCGTGGAGGGCGACCTCCCGGGCACCCTCGCCGGTCTCGTGGCGGCGGTGGCGCTCGGCGGGACGCTGGTGGTGCTCCGGGCGCGCCCGCACCTCAACCTGGTCCCTGCCGTGGCGCTCGGATCGGCGCTGGGGGCTCTGGTCGGCCTGCCCGCCTCCAGCCCGTCCTCGGCGAGTCCCCAGGACTGGGTGTACCTCATCGCCCTGGGCCTGTTCCTCGTGCCGGTGGCCTTCGGCCTGATCGCCACCGGGCCCAGGTACATCCCGGCCGCCGAGGTCGCCCTCCTCCTGTTGCTCGAGACGGTGCTCGGCGCGTTCGCGGTGTGGATAGCCGTCGGGGAGGTCCCCAGCATGGCTACCGTGGTGGGCGGGGTCGTGTTACTCGCGGTGCTGGCGGCGCACTCCGTAGCGACCCTGAGAAGCCTCGACCTGGCCGCCAGCCACACCGACCGGGAGGTCCACGATTCCGGGTAGGTTCTCCCGTCTCTCCGATCCGGCCAAGGGTCTGTTGATCACGTCCGCCGGGGTCATAATCCTGAGCGTCCAGGGTGTCCCGATCCGGTTGATGGACGTTGATGCATGGACGCTGGTGTTCGTGCGCGGGGTCCTGTCGGCGCCGGGCCTGTTCGTGTTCTTCCTGGTAATGGAGAGAAGAGGATGGCGCAGCCAGTTGCGCGCGATGGGCCTGGCCGGAGTGATCGCGGCCCTGCTGTTCGCCCTGGACAACGTGATGTTCATCTACTCGATCACCCACACCTCGGTGGCGAACACCCTGCTGATGATCAGCCTGAGCCCGCTGTTCGCCGCGTTGCTGACCCGCATCGTGCTGCGGGAGGCGGTCCCGCGCCGGACCTGGCTCGCCATCGGCGGAGCGTCGGTCGCCACGCTGGTGATCCTGGTGGGCTCGCTTGTCACGGGGGACCTACTCGGCACCCTCGCCGGTCTGGTGGCGGCCATAGCGATCGGCGGGACGCTAGTGGTGCTCCGGTCCCGACCGTCCCTGAACCTGGTCCCGGCGGTAGCCCTCGGAGCCGGCCTGGCCGGCCTGATCGGTCTACCCGCCGCCAGCCCGGCCTCGGCCGACGCGTGGGATTGGATCATGCTGGTGCTGGTCGGCCTCCTCATAGTGCCGCTGGCGTTCGGCCTGATCGCCACCGGCCCCAGATACATCCCGGCGCCCGAGGTGGCCCTGCTCCTGCTGCTACAGACCGTGTTGGGCGCCCTCTGGGTCTGGATAGCGGTGGGCGAGGCACCGCACGGCGCCACCCTGGTGGGAGGCCTGATGCTCGTAGTCGTGCTCGCCCTGCACTCTGGGGCCACACTCAAGAGCCTGGAGAGAGACCGGCCGGAGTAGAGGACTGATCAAGGCCAAACGGTCCGACCGGGTGTCGTAGTGATCCGGTATAGATCGCCGATCTCTCCGCAGGACGCGTCAACGGCACGGCTATGGTGGCCATGGTCACCCAGGAATCTCAAGACGTTTTACACGCCGGCGTGCTGACTGCCCTGCCGGTATCAGGCCCAAGGCGCAGACAGGGATAGACGATGAGCGATGTCCGACTAGCCCGGGACCCTGATACTTCGCCATACGTGCTGGAACAACTGGCTGCCCACGACCTCTCGTCTGTTCGGAAGGCAGTCGCGTCCAACCCGAGCACACCCGCAGCCGCGTTGGCTGCACTGGTCATAGACGACAATCGGACGGTTCGACGGGCAGCCGCCTGGAATCCGAGCACACCCATGGCCGCGTTGACGATTCTGTCTACCGACACCGACCAGGCGGTTCGAGTGCGCGTCGCCAGGATCCGGAAGCTGCCCCCAGCCGTTCTGAAGACCCTGGCCGGCGACGACAGCTGGCAGGTTCGCGTGCGTGTTGCCAGGAATCGGAGCACCCCCGTAGCCGTGTTGGAGACTCTGTCCGCCGACGAATACTGGTATGTGCGTATGGCAGTGGCTAAACAACCGAACACACCCTCCCATGTATTGGAAAAACTCGCAGACGACACTTACCGCGACGTTCGAATCGCCGCCCTGACCGCACTGACCCAACACACCCGGCGGCCCATCGGGAACTTTCAACTACTTCGTGAACACCGCTGGCCGTGGTTCAGTTAAACACACCGCCCGGGCACACCGACAAACCGCCCCCGACCAAGCCGCAGCTTGACATTTACGCCCCTCGGGTACCGTTCCGCGCACCCCGTTAACGCATCAGTACTGCCCGCCGGCCCCGGTGGGTATGCGGACGATCTCGATCCGGTCCTCCGTGTCGTAGAGGTCGATGGCCAGGGCCTGCACGGTGGCCGCAGTGACCTTCGCGAGTTCCTCCAAGGAGCGTTCGGGGGTGAGCAGGTTCTCATCGTCGGTGTGCAGACGGTTCGTGAGCACGCCTAGCAGCCTGCCGTTGCCGGGCGTGCCGTAGTCGACGCGCGCTACTGCCAAGGCCTCGTCGAGCTCCTCCGCAGTGGGTCCGTTGGCCACCAGGTCGGCCAGGATCGACAGGGTCCTGGCATGGGCGTCGTCGAGACCCGCGGCGTCGGCGGTGAACACGATGTCCGAGTACACCGTCGGCCGCGGAGCGAACGCCGGACTGATCGATACCTGCGTGACGTAGGAGGCGCCCAACTCCTCGCGCACCAGCAGCGTGAGGCGGTTGTCCAGGATCACCCTGAGCACGTGGGCGTTGACCCTCAGCGACGGGGTCACCGCCATCTCGGTCTCGTGGGACATCTCCATCACCGCGGTCTCGTCCGCGCTGACCGGTATCTCGCGCCGTACCAGTCCGGTCGGGGCGGGTCGGTGGCGGTCGACATACGTGTCGGGCTCACCCGCCGGCAGCGTCCCGATGTAGTGGCGGGCCAGGCGCTCGACCACCTCGGCGTCGACATCGCCGACCACCGCCACCACCATGTCGTCCACATCGGCGAGTCGGCGCTGGTACAGGTCCAGCAACGACTCGGCGGTCATCGAGGCGAGCTGCTCGCGGGTCGCCACCGGCCGGTGCCACTCGAGCCCGAATCGGGCCTCGTTGCTTACCACCCATGCCTTCCAGGCCGGGTTCACCTCGGCCAGTTGGGTGCGGATGGCAGCGCTGTTCCGTGCCTGATCGAAAGCGAGGTCGTCCACCCTCGGTGCGGTGACCAGCAGGTGAATGAGCTGGAACAGTGTCTCTAGATCGTCCGGGCTGGCGCTGCCGTTGAAACCTTCGGTCCTCTCAGCGATCAGAGCGCTGAGCGATACGGACCTCTCGCCGAGGAAACGATCTATCTGGGACTTGGTCAGGTCGCCGAACCCGCTGCCGCTCACCGCCTCGACAGCTCTGGGTGACAGGGCCCGAGCTCCGGGTTCGAGGGTTGACCATCCGCCGAGAGCCCTGGCCCGGAGATCGACGGTCGCCTCCTCTATGTCGGAGTACACGAACACCACCTTCGCCCCGTTGGCGAACGACCACTCGTGGCCGTCCAGCACGCCGGTGGGACCGCTTGCCACCGGGTCGACCGGATCGGGGAGAGGCAGCAACTGGTCGATGCCCTGCTCCACCGGCGGGGGCTCGCTGCGGGGAACGGCCGCGTCGAAGGCGGCCTCCAGGTCGGCTGTGGTGGGCACGCTGGCCGGGTCGGGGCCGACCGCGATCACCAACGGCGCGGACCGCTCCATCATCCATCTGTAGCGGTCGGTGAGTTCCTCGGCCGTCATCTCTTCGAGCAGCGCCGTGAGCCGGTCGTGCCGGTCCTGAGGGGCGCTGATGTCGCCGCCGAACAGGAAGTGCGAGACGTAAGCGTTCGCGTACGCCGGGTCGGTGATGGTGGCGGCGGTCTCCAGCCCGTGGTCCAGCGCCGTGACCAGTTCATCGCGCGCAATGGCCAGGTCGACGTCGGTGAAGCCGTACTCCTGGGCGGTCAGCAGCACCGAGTAGTAAGCGGCGGAGGCCGTGTCCAGGTTCTCCCCCTGCCAGTTGGTCCCGTAGAAGCGCAAGGCCCGACCGTGGCTGAAGCTGCTGAAGTCGGGCTTGTCCACCTGGGTCAGTTCACCGCGGTAGTAGGCATCCTCGAGACGGTTCAGGACCATGAGCCGGATGAGCGTCTCCATCAGGCCCAGGCGTTGCCCGTCGACTGTCCCGGACTCGGATGTCGGGATCGGGATGTCCAGCGAGATGTAGGAGAAGCCCTGTCCTTCGTCCGTGACCACGTGGTACGAGGGCTCGGGGTCCGGCGTGACCACCGGCAGCCAGAACGGCGGGGCATCGCCGGCTGGGATCGGCCCGAAGTGCTCCTCCACCAGGGCTTGGAGTTCGTCCAGAGGGACGTCGCCCACCGCGACGATGGCCATGTTCGACGGGACGTACCAAGTCTCGTAGAACGCCCTCAGGTCGGCTGCCGTGGTCGCCTCGACGGACTCGAACGTGCCGCCCGGCCACCGTCCCTCGTAGGCCGTCCCCATGGTGTAGATACGGTCGAACTCGGATCCGACGTACCCGTAGCTGTCCGAGACGCGGAACCGGAGCTCGTCGAGCACCACGCCCCGCTCTGCCACCACCCCCTCCGGGTCGATGGTGGCGGCGTGGGCCATCTGCGAGAACACGTGAAGGGCAGTGGAGATGTTCTCGCGGGGATCGGCCGCCACGGTCAGCTCGAAGACGGTCTGGTCGTAACTGACGTAGGCGTTGGTGTCGGGACCCAACTCCGCCCCGAGGCTCCGGATCGTCGAGTTCAGGGACTCGGCCGTGTAGGCCTCGGTGCCCTCGAACACCACGTGCTCCAGGAAGTGGGCGTGCCCCTGGCCCGGTTCGGACTCGTTGGCCGACCCGGCCTTCACCACCAGCCGCAGCGTCACGCTCCTGCCCGGACGGTCGTTGCTCCGCAGGTAGTAGGTGAAGCCGTTGTCGAGCGTGCCGACCCGCACCGCCGAGTCGATGGGGAACGCCACCGGGTCGATCTGGAACACCCAGCCGACGCGTATCAGGTTGGGATCGGTCAGCGCCCTTCCGTCGGCCTGGACCACGCCCTTGTTCAGGTCGTAGATCTCGGGCCAGCGGTTCTCGTCGCCCAGGTGGGCCATGGCGATACTGCGCAGAGTGTCGCCCGGCTTCACGGTCACGGTCCTGGGTTCGGGCTCGGGCTCGACCACGGGCTCCGGTCCGGGTTCGAGGGCGACGATCCGTCCCCCTCCGCCGGCCGGGTAGTCCTCGGCCGTGATGTTGCCGCCGAGATCGTCGGAGATGTAGTTGGCCAGGGCCTGCTGGTAGCTGACGCCCAGCTTGGTGAACTCGAT
>JAPPHZ010000022.1 GCA_028820935.1 bacterium
CAGGGTGGGGAAATTCACTGATCGAGACCGGGGAATCTCGACGATCGTCAACACGCGCTGGTGTTGTCCGATACATTCTTGAGGACACGCATGAGCCCGACGCGCCCTACATCGATGACCCCCACTTCCGGTTTGTTGGAGTTGGTGCTGTCCAGGCCCCGGATGAGCTCGGTCATTCGAACTTCTGGATAACCCTGTATCTCGCAGACTGCTTGGCCGAAAGTTAAATCCTCTCGATTAATACCGCTAATAGGCAAGCAAACTACTTTCGGCGACTCCAGCGGCAGAAGTCATTGCCGAGATCCGCTGCCCCAGTTCTGATCACCGAAGTTCTTCCTACCTAGTCATGCACCACTCCGAAAGCGGAGGATACGCGCAGTTCAAATCGTGCCTAGGGTGTGTGTTGTGCCGGGGGATGCGGCACAGACATTGCGAACGGAGACGCGACGACAGCATCAGATCTGGTAACAGCATCAAGGCCGGATGGTCATGCCCAGCCAGTCCGCCCCCGAGACCCGTCCGTTCTCCATAACTGCGGCAGGTGCTGGCGGGAGAAACGACTCTCGGCGTCAGAGGGTGGGCCGAACTTGACGGGGCGGCGGGTAGTCAGAGGTCGACGCTGACAGCTAGGGCCTGGTTCCTGAGTTCGGTGCTCTGCGATCGGATATCCTTGATGTCATCCCGGAGCTGCCGCATGAAGTCTTCGTAAGTTCCGGTGTACAGAGCGATGGCGCACTGGATCACGGATAGCGTGGTCTCTCGGAGTTCGTCGGACTCGGCCGCTGAGAAGGCAACAGCGGAGGTTCGCACACGGGACGACACCGGCAGAGTTATGAGGTATAGCGGCATCGTGAACTGTTTGCTTTCCAGCGCCACTCCCCACGACACCAGCTTCGCGAACGGGAACTCCCTGGAGTAGCGGCTTCCTGAGTAGACGATCCGCTGGTTGGAGACCACCATCGCGCCACCACTGTCGAGGATCTTCCACTCCTCAGACGACTCGGTGATCTTCCCTGCGTGCATACCTGGCCTGTAATAGACACCCTTGGCAATGCGAATGCTCATCCCGTGCGACGAGCCCTTGTAAGAGCGTGTAACGGTCCGGAGTTCCACCAGAGCCACCCCCCTCAGCTGAAACAGAATCTCCTCGCCCCGCTTGGGAATGACCGACAAGTCCGGATCCGCCTCATCCCACATGCTCGCGGGGTCACTGAGCAGATCCGCCAACTCGGCGTTCGACTCTGCCTTCCTGAGCAAGTCGGCTGCTTCCTCCTCGAGGGCAACACGTTGCCGGGCTGCCTCAGCCAGCCGTTTCTTCTCTCTACGCCTACGTAGCATGCTTCTCCCTTAGGAAACCAGGGGGAAGACTAGGCCAACCCCCCGCCCGTCTCGTAGCGCCCCCGGGTCTTCCCAACACACCATCGCGTTCTCCATTTGCGTCTCTAGCGGCACCACCGAGCCCGTGTCCGATGTCGAGCGTCAATCAATCAGCGCCGTGCGGGTGGTACAGTCGAGCAACAAGTGAGCACAGGGGCAAGAAGATCTGATGTTCGTCCCTGCCCAGATTGAGTCGACAACAGCCCTTGACTGTACGACACGTTTTCTCGAGCCCATCCACGCACGCCAAACGAACGAACATGGAAGACATGACCACCTGCCTCCCCGAACTGGAACCAGCGTCGTCACGGGTGCTCGACGGAGTGAACCAAACAACAAACGTGTTGCACGAACATTGAGCGTCGAATTCCCGGAGATCAACGCAACGTGAAGCGCATCGGGCACGCGGCGGTCCTCTGCCTGATGATTCTGATCGCGGCCTGCGGCGGTTCGGTCAACGACCCAACAACTACGGCGTCGACGGCCCCTGCGACCACGACCACAACGCCCCAAACCACGACCACCAGACCGACCACCACAACCACCACCAGACCGACCACCACGACGACGCAAGGGCGTCCCCTTCCACGGACATGCGGCCAGGCCGCCGACGAAGGTTGGTCTAAGTCCGAGTTCCTACGAGCTTGGGAGGCTGCCGGGTCGCCTAGCCGCTACGACCGCGACGGTGACGGCGACCCCTGCGAGAGTCTTTGACCGCTAGGCGGCGACTCTGCGTGCTACTGCAGGACTGGCACTGTGCATGACGTGGCGATCTCTCGAACGAAGAAGGTCAGCCCCAACAGGAAAAGGCCAGCCGAACGTCCGGTGAGGTAGCTCCCAGGTCCGAAGGGAGAAGACTCGCCGTCTGAGACACCTCGTGGACTCGCATGCAGATCGGAAGTGCTAGACGGCGACGGCAGATCACCCACGGGTAGCTGGCCATGAACTGATGAGCTACCTAGCGAGATGCCTTGGATAGGGCTCCGGGGGTGGGACTTGAACCCACAACCAACGGATTAACAGACCGTTCAAAACACCTGGCCAGACGTGATTTAGGTGTATCCTGTCCCTCAGGCTGCTCCCGCTCTCGGTCACGTCCACCGGATGTGGTGTATGAGGGGTTCCGCGTCGCCTCTGTTGTTGGGTTCTGTTCTACTGATTTGGGTTCGGAGTGCGACTCCTCGGTGAGTTGTTGTAGTTCGGGTTCGAGGAGGCGGATGCGGGCTGGGCGGGGCTGGCGAGGCTCGTGTAGCGGTGACAGATGGATGTCCCCCGCTTTGGTGGAAACCCACCAACCAACTCACTAGACCGCGCAGTTTCAACCGGCCCAAACCGCGAAACTTTCGACCGGCATTAACATCGTTTACCGACATTGACATCGTTTAACTGATGGCCATCACGAGCGCGTGAAGCATGTGCGCGAGAAGAACTGCACCGGATCGCTGTAGTCCCGGGGAGCGGTCCTGCCTAGCATCTACGCCAAGGCGATGGCAAACTCGTCCAGGCTGAAGGAGCACCCTTCACGGACCTCCTCTCGGAGGGTAACGACCTTGTACCAGGGTGTCATCAACCATCACCTCTCTCTAGATGCCGCCCTCGACGCACTCGCACGCGACTCCGGGTCACCACGATCAAGGCTCCTTCACGAATCGCATCGGCCTCGTGCTCGAGAAGACTTCTCATCGCCGACACCTTCTCTTCAACCCGCATGTCAACGAACCGGATGATGCCGGAGTGTGCCAGCCCGCGCACGAATACCAACTCGCCGAAGTCCTTGTCCTCGGTGATCAGCACCCGCCCCTCCTCCAACGCCACGGCGAGCACTTCTACGTCAGAAGCGTTCAGGTCCCGGTCCGCGACCGTTGACACATCGTGGCTCCGGCTGGCCAGCATCGCCCTCATGGCTCGGGATGACGCGCATACGTCGAGCAGGAACCTCATGGCCGGCTACCGCACCGCCAAGCGCTCGTGCACCTGCTCGCCGGCCAGCGATCGGTGGGCAAATACCAGACAGGCCTGGATGTCCTCCGCTTCGAGGAACGTGTACTCCCGCAAGATGGTTGCGGCTGTCTCCCCGGCCGCGAGCATCCCTAGAACATGCTCCACAGCAATACGCATGTCCCTGATGATGGGTTTCCCACCGAACACCTCAGGCCGCACCGTGATGCGGTCCAGCAGCTCTCTTTCGTTTTTCATGATCCAGTCCTCCTATCTCGGCAAAACAGACTCAGCCTCGGGCCGCCAGCAGCATCGCATCCAGCAGGCGCTTCTCCTCCCTGCCGCGGGGGTAGAGGGCGATCAGCACGTTGGCGAGACACAGGAAGTCGGGGCCTCGCTCGTTTTCTACCTGCAGCAAGTTGCGTAACGCCTAGCTGCGGAGTGACGCGACGGAATAGCTCCGTGCGCAGCCCGATAAGGCCAGCAACCACAGAGCCGAGACCGTCTGCCTGAACCGTCTCCACACGCATCAACTCGCTGAACAGCGGGCCCGTCAGAACCTGACCTTCACAGATTCGGGTCTTGTCCGCCAACAGCTGTGCCTCTCTCACTGGTTCATCAATGCAAGCCCGAGAAGCCGGTTTCCCAGACACTGGTCGGACTGAGGCTTACAGCGTACGCGATGTCTACCTCAACACGGGAACTGCTGTTGACGCTGAAGTGGAGTTGGCCCGCCAGAATGGACACTGATTGAGGGGAAAACCGGGCGACTCAGACCGACGCAGCCTACTGCCCACGATTTACAACCCCACCCGCCCAAAACAAGGCGAGAACCGTCACAAGCAGGCGGCGTGGAAACCGACATCAGAAGCCCATACCCCATCTTTCTCGGCACCTTCCTACAGGTCAAACCGGGCGGCGCCGGTTCCCACGACTCCTTCGCCAGACGCAGATGCCGTCCTCGTGGTGCGCCTGAGGGGCTGGACCTCCGAAAGCGTATGGTCATCTCCTAACGCTTGGAGTGCCCTCGTCCGCAACGCTCGGTTGGTCAGTGGCATGGGTTGGCTAGCGTTTGGCTGCGGTGCGTTCGATGCGGATGAGCATCGCCGCCGAGGGGGTGACTTTGCCGTTGAGGTAGGTGCTGAGCCGGGACGGGCTGGTGCCCACCGACGACGCGAATTCTCCCTGGGTGGTTCCCGCGGACGCTAGTGCGGCCCGGACGCGGGCCGCTACCTTTGCCCGGTCGTCGCGTTCGGTTTCGGTGCGGGCGCGCCGTATCGCCAACGCGAAGAGCGTGCTTGTTCCGTCGGGGTTGCGGTAGCCGAGGTAGCGCTCGACGCGTCGGGCCACCGTACCCCACGGCGATCGCCGGATCTCCGCGAAGACGGGCTGCCAGTCGGGGACCAGTCCGCGGTCTATCGCGGTCACCAACGCCTCGTAGGGCCAGGTCCTGACGTCGTCGGACGGGTGGGCGTCGACATTGCGGAACGACAGGCCGCTCATGCGGCGCCGCTCAATCGCAGGGCGAGTGCCTGGGAGGCCTCCACCACATCCGACCAGCGATGCCAGCGCGGGTCGAGGCCCTTGTAGCGGGACAGTTCGTTTACCACGTCGGCGTCGCGCGGCGACGGCTCAGCCAGCGCAACCACCAGCGAGGTCAGCACCGACCCCGGATCTTCGGAACGGTCGAGGTAATAGTCGTCGATACCCGACAACGCGCCCTGGGCCGCGTCAGCGCCCATATGGTCCACAAGAGCGACTACGTCTATGAAGTCGCGCACCACACTGCGCTGCACCACCAAAAATGCCTTCACCCGCAGAGCCTCCGCCGCCGTCGGCGCCACCACCACCGCATCGGGACCGACAGACACCTCGACAGTTTCCAGCGGCCTGCGCCGGCGCAACTGGCGGAGCCCCGCCTCGACACCATAAAGGCTTCCCATGATCGTGAACGGCGGCTTGGAAGCACGCACCGACGTAGCCCACCCCTCAGTCGCCTCCACCGCCTCCAGCACCGCCTCGTAACGGTCAACGAGATCAGCCAGAACATGGTCATGATCCACAGAGTGACGATGACCGGCATACAACGCCGCGGCCGATCCTCCCACCAGCACAGCATCGGGAACCACAGACTGCAGACGCGCCGCCGAATACAGCACCCGCCGCAACATCGGACTGATCTCACCGCTCACCTGACTCATCCGCCTTATCATAACCGATAAGACACCGCCTCATCTGCGCACACCCCTGACCTCCCAACCCGCGGCGCGGAACCCCACCCTTACACCACATCCCTGGACGTGACCGTTGTGATCGCCGAGTTCCGTGCCAGCTCGCGGATCGATCAACGGACACAAGCTAGCGAGGGGGTCTTGATCTTGCCGGCCCAAGCTCCGCAGTGGATACAGGGCTATGCGAGGCTCCACTGCCCAAGCTTGGTTTACAAGAAGCACCCCGAACCCCTGAGGCCCAAACACAGTGTTTCCCCAGGTCAGGCGGGTTCTGAGTAGTGAGGTGTGACTTGCAGTGTTACGTCAACGGGCGGCTTTCAGAAGCCTGGAGCCGGTACGTCAGCCGATCTCGATGAGCAATCACCGGTCGCGACGGCGCAACAAGCTGACCTGAGATCATCTGCGTCCCTCAACGAAGGCCGGGGCCGTAACCCTGGCACCACAAGAATGGACTCCACTCACCTCGGCTCGTGCGAGGAGCTCGTCGATGGTAAGCGGTTCTTCGGAAAGTAGGATGCTTCTGTGAATTTCAGTGATCGCCGTCACAGCACCAATCGGCACACGTGGCACGGACTGTCACCTGATCTGGTTTTTCTGTCCTTTTGGTTGTGGCACGATCTGAACTGAGACAGCCATGAACCGTTCCGGGTTTCGCAGGATGGCGGCCTTTGTGTTTGTCGTGGCTGCTGTGATGTTCGGGTTGTCGTCTGGGGCGGCGGCTGAGTCTGATGAGTCCGAGGGGCCGGCCCGGCCGGTGAATGTTCGAGTGGTCGCCGGGGGGGAGGGATCGGTGACGGTGGCGTGGGATGTGCCTGAGGGCCGGCCGGATCCAGATGGCTACCAGGTTTATTACCGTTTGGCGGCGGCGGAGAGTGGCAGCCAGCCGGTTGAGGCGCATTGGTGGTACTACTGGGATGAGAGTTATGTGGGCTCAGATTCTCGGCGGGCTCGGGTGCCACGGCTGGCCGATGGTGTCTGGTACGAGTTCACCGTCGTGGCCGTGTATGGCGACGGGGAACTTCGGTGGTCTGATGATTCGGTGCTGGCCCGGCCGGGTGGGATGGTGCCTGGGGTGCGGCTACCAGATGCGCCCGTCGCAGCAATCGTGAGCGCTGGAGGACGGGGCTCGGTGACGGTGGAGTGGGAACCCCCGGTTGATGATGGCGGGTCTGCGGTAACTGGCTACGAGGTCTGGTACGTACTTGAACAGGATCGCTCGACTGAGACTTCGGAGGAAGCGCGCAACGTGTTGTGGACCAGGGCAGGGGACATTCTGGGTCCGGACGCACGTAGATACCGGATCGCCGGTCTCTTGGACTACCAGCGGTACGAGGTGATAGTTGGGGCAGTGAACGAGGCCGGGCGTGGGTTGTTCGCTTCGGTGTGGGGGACCGCTAATGGTGATGATCACGGCCCGTTGGGGTTGATCGCAGATCACCGTTTCGCCAGGTCGTACTCACTCGGCACCGACGTCTGGGGGGTGTGGGTGTGCGACGTGGCGGACGGCGACCTGCCGGTTGATGCGGCGGATGTCGCCGGGCTGCTGAACCGGGAGATCACCCCGTATTTCTCTTGGCTGTCCGGCGGCTGGTACCTGCCTGAGTTCGTCGCCCGTGGCGTTGTTGAGGCCGACCCCGCCCACTCATCGCAGCGTGCCGGTGATTACGAGTGCGAGGACCGGGTGGCGGAAGTCTCCGAAGGCGGCACGCAGGGAGCGGTGATCGTTCTCGACAAGGACGTGGATGTCAGCTCGGGAGGGGTCGGGTGGCGGCACAGTTCGTATATTGATGGGATGTGGACGGTGTCGGCCGGGACGTTCCCCGACAACAGTCGTTCCGTTCATCTGACGGCGGGGACTGTGTTGCCCGTCTCGGCTTACTGTTCCGACTGCCAGTACCCGGGCCATGTCCACCTGGATGTCGTGGCCCACGAGATCGGCCATGCGCTGGGATGGCCCCACTCGTTCGGCGGTAACCGGTCCGAGACCAGCGAAGCGCTCCTCGAGATCGACATTTATGTCGATGAGTACGACAACCCCATGGACTTGATCAGTGGCAGCCCACCGGGATGGGAACTACAACGGAATGGGCTGGTAGCCGGCACTATTGCGGTCAACAGGTACGCGGCGGGCTGGATCCCCCCCGGCGATGTGGCTGTACACGAGGGTGGAATCGCCAGCTACGTTCTGGCTCCCGTCGGCATCTCCGGCACACAAATGCTGGTCCTACCCACCGGAGACACCGGGCACTTCGTCTCATTGGGTGCTCGGGTGGCCTCGGGCTACGACGCCGGCATACCCGCCGAAGGTGTCGAGGTCTACCTAATCGACCAGCGCGCCACGGCCTGCACACCCGAATCCCCACCGGCCAACCCGGATCGGCTCACCTGCACCGGCACCTACCGGCGTACCCGGCAGGTCCCGCCGCCTCCGGACAACGATCAAGAGGTCTACGAACTGACCGACCACATATACGGCCCCGGTGATCAACTGACCGTCGAAGGTTTCCAGGTCGAGGTCACCGAACGGGTCGGGGACCGGTTCCGGGTATGGGTCCGCAGTCCTCATGTCGGGACGTTCGCGGAGGGGATTATATACAATACTTGACAGCTAGCGGAAACTCCTGTATACTCGATGGTACATCGAGCGGGAGAAACCGGCATGGGAGTCAACGCACCAGGAAGAGCGGATCGGGAGGGCATCAGCCTCTTTGAGATCTTCGAGATGTTCCCGGACGAGGGCTCGGCCATCGACTGGTTCGAGACCATCCGTTGGCCGGACGGTACCAAGTGGTGCCCACGTTGCGGCTCTGACGAGACGGACGTTGTGGAGAGCGGGAGGCCGATGCCATATCGCTGTAGCTCTTGTCGGAAGTACTTCTCGGTCAGGACCGGGACGGTCATGGAATCATCCAAGCTCCCGCTACGGAAGTGGGTGATCGCTCTTTACCTCTGTACTACGAACCTCAAGGGCGTGAGCAGCATGAAGCTCCACCGGGACCTGGGGATCACCCAGAAGACGGCCTGGTTCATGTTGGGCCGCATTCGCGAGGGGTGGGACAACGCCGTGGGGGACGGATTCCTCGAAGGGTCTGTGGAGGTCGATGAGACCTACATCGGCGGTCTGGAGAAGAACAAACCACGCTCCAAGCGCAGGGGGGTAGGGGGAGGTCCTAGCGGCAAGGCCGCGGTGGTCGGAGCCAAGAGCCGTGAGGACGGAAAGGTAGTGGCCAGGGTAGTGGAGGATGCGTCCGGGCCGACCCTGTTCGGTTTCATCGGTACTCACGTCCGGAGAGGCGGGACGCTGTATACGGATGGGGCTCCGGCGTATCAGGGTGTCAGCATGGCTCACGATCTGGATCATCAGGTGGTCCGTCATCGGGTAGGGGAGTACGTCCGCGGAGACGTGCATACCCAGGGGGTGGAGAGCTTCTGGTCGATGCTCAAGCGCGGGTACCACGGGACCTATCACAAGATGAGTTTCAAGCATCTGAAGCGCTATGTGGCAGAGTTCTGCGCCCGTCACAACGTCAGGGATCTGGATACCATCGACCAGATGGCCGCTCTCGCCAAGGCGATGGAGGGCCGGAGGTTGCGCTACGCCGACCTGATCGAGGGACCGCAGGTATGCGGTCCTAAGCGTTCGACATGAGCGAGGAGCGCGAGCCGGACTATGTGATCGAGGTTCGACATGAGGTAGATGCCTTCGACGTGGTGATGGCCGCTGTCGGAGGTTGCTTCATGGGTCTCCTGCTTGTTCTGTTAGCCGTTGTGGGTTTCATGTTCTTGGTAGGCCCGTGGTTGTTGGCAGAATTACAAGAGCAGTTTACGGCGTCTATCGTTTATGATTCCTCTTCTCGGAGATAATTCGCGCGAATTTTTTCTGTCCGCATTTTTCGACGAGAAATTGGTGGTATGCTCTTGGTGTATGGTCCTATACACAGGAAGGATTCCGATGCCTGGACCGAAGAGCCATGATCATTTCCCGGGTTGTGGCTGTCCAAGAGGCAGAGATCCTCATCCACGGCGAGCTTTCGAGCCGCCGAGAACACCAGAGCCGAGGTCGGCGGAGGAACTGGCCAGGGCTCTGTTCTACTCGAACGACAAGCGATTCATGAGACGGGATCGCCGAGTCGGGTAGAGGCTGGGTGACGGGAGACCCGATCCCAACGGTTGGCCCAGATACGGCTTTCCGTTGTTTGAGTGGATCGGGTTCCCGTCCCACTTCGCGACTCTAGCACCCATTCAGCGCGCGATCAGAAGCACTACCAGGACGATCAGAAGCACTACGGTGGTTGCCGCCAGCGCTCCGAGGATTACGGCGGTTCGGGCGAAGCGTTTGATAGGTCCGGCCTTGCGCCGACGACGGAATCGGATGCTTTCATAGAGCCGCATCAGAGGATCCTTGACAGGATCGTGATCAATAGGATGATCCCGCCTACCACCACGACTACGGATGCCACGATTCCCAGGATCAGTCCCATGGTACTGGCGAACCAGCCCTTGAACTCGTCAGAGGGTTTCTCGTACATAGGCGGTCCCTTCTGGTCGGGTGACTGGCATCAAGCCATCAACACCAGAGACTCAACCGACCGAAGGGACCATGCAGATGCACAGTCACCTTCACGAGGCCGGTTGAGCAATGTCGGTGTTGATGGCTGGGATCAGCCTAGCGCGGGAAGAGGGGATGTAGGATGGAGAAGGTCAGGCTTCCGGCCTTCCCCTAGATGTCGGGTGGTCGGGAGTCTGACCAACGTTACCACTAGACATCTCCCCTGCTCACGGTGTATATGTACGGTGAGATGAGATTTTTTCCGCCTAGTGTCCTATATAATCCCCTTCGCGGACGATGATGGCAACATCCACGAGGAGAGCATCGAGTTCATCGCCGACCGGGGCATCACCAACGGTTGCGAACCCGACCTCAACCTGTACTGCCCCGACCAGCCCGTCACGCGAGCCCAGATGGCCACCTTCCTCATACTCGCTCTAGGCGAAACCGGCAGCCCCACATCGGGACCGTCCCGCTTCACCGACGTACCCGACGACTCCTGGTACCGGCCATATGTGGAACGCCTAGCAGAACTCGAGATCACCACCGGCTACTCAGACGGAACCTTCCGACCCAAAGAACCCGTAACACGAGCCCACATGGCCTTGTTCCTAACCCGCGCCTTCGACGGACTGGCCCCAGTGGAAACACCCACCGGAGTCTTCGACGACGTACCCGCCGACGTGTCCTACGCCGCCGCAGTGGAAGGCATCCTCGCCGCCGGCGTTACCCAAGGTTGCAACAAGACACCAGGCCACAACTACTGCCCGAAAGAACCCGTACGCCACGACCAACTCGCCACATTCCTCACCCGCGCCCTCCAAACCCCCGACTGATCAAAGCCCCACACCGACACACCCCCGTCCCGAGCGTTCCTCTCCAGAGGCGACAATCCCCTTCCCACTTGTCCAGGAGCGGTGCGGCATGGGGATTGACCGGCCGCATCCCCCCGATGTTCTGCCCCGGGGGGTCTCGATGCCTTCAGTTCCTCGGGACCTCAATTCCCGTGCTGTGGCCGTGTGAAGAACCAAGCTTCTTGTTTGATCGCGGGGCAACTTCTCCCCATCTCGGCGCATGGCCACGGTGCTGACCGACCGAACAGGCTCCATCAACTGAGTCGGTGCGCAGCGGAGCGGCGTACTCCAACACGGCCCATCCAACGTTGGTCCTTGAGTGGGAACGAGTTCGCGTGTCGCAGGTGGCTCGATGGCGGGGACTGTCAACCCGGAGCCTGTCGTGTGACGGTCTGTTCTATGCCGGTTTCGGTGATGATCTTCACCGCGATCTGGCCGTTCTTGGGGGGTGGAAAGGGGGCGGATTTGGTGGAGAAGGTGGCGTCCCATCGGAGTTGGTCGATGCCTCGGCCGAGGGCTTTGCGGAGGCGTTTGATCTGGCGGTCGTTAGCGGCGTTGGGGAAATGGATGCGGCGGGCGAAGAAGCTGTGGCCGTCGTGGTCGGTGTCGATCATCCAGCAGGCCACGTCGCTTGCTGTGCCGCTGTTGAGGCCTCCGGTTCGGGGGTTGAAGGTATCGAAACCGCGTAGCTCCACCTGGAGCTGACCGTCGGGGTTGGTCGTGATCTCGAGGTCGGGTTCGGCCAGCATGACGAACGCCTCGGAACGGCGGTCGGGATCCAACTCGCGGATCTGGAGGTCGCGGTTCATCAGGACCCGTAGCACGCGCACCCGGCCGATCCGGGTGTCGTCGGTGGTGGACGGGTCGAACGAGTACGCGGCGGCGACCAGCATCTGCGCGCCGTGGATCTGGCGGGGGGCTGCGGCAGCTGCGGCGGTGAGCATTGCCGGGGTGACCGTCACGTCCTCCGCGGCGATCATCACGGCGGCTTCCTGTTCGGGCCGCCCTATGCCCGAGCAGCGGGCCTTGTGGGTGACCAGGCTGCCGGGTCTGCCGGGCCACGGCTCGATCTCGTGGACCTCGATGGTCCTTTCGTTCAGCGTGTCGTTGATCCCGGTCCGGAGCAGGGTGTCGATCACCCGCTCCACGAAGGCGCCCGACGCGGTGGCCTGTTGCGACCGCGCCTCGTCGCTCTCGTCGATCCGGGAGAGCGGTATGTAGGCGTAGGGTGTCTCGGACTCGACCGTGAACGGCGAGCAGACCCGTACCACCTTCTTGGTCTGCTCCGGACGGTCGACCAGCTCTATGTACTCGGGCGGTAGGTCGTAGGCGAGACGGGCCGCCGACACATGGCGGACCTTCTCGTAGATGAACCCTGCCGCAGGATCAGAACTGCTAAAATTATAACTGTTCTGTTCTGTTCTGTTCTGTTCTGTTCTGATCTGATCTGATAAAATGGGTGTATAGTAGTAGTTGAACGTTGACGGGCCACTGCTACCGCCACGGCGGATGTGTCGCAGGTGATCCAGCGGCGACCCCATTTCTCCGCCATCTGAGCCGTGGTACCGGACCCGCAGGTCGGGTCAAGTACCAGATCTCCCGGGTCGGTGGCCATGAGTAGGCAGCGCTCGATAATGCGGCCGGAAGTCTGCACAACATAGCGCTTGTCCGAGGGGAAGCGCTGGCGATGCCAGATGTTGTTGATTCGTCGGCCTGGTATCTCATCCTCATAACGCTTCCAGCTAAGGTCGGAACCTGGGCCGGGGCTGTCGAGCCGACCTAGTTCAGCCAGTCGGTCCAGACCCTCCATCGAAACTACCCAATGCCGGGCGGCAGGACAAGCGTAGGTAACATCGTTCCATGCATAGGGTTCGGACCTGCCTGTGACGGAACGACCCTGGGATGTGAGCGCCGTGCGGCGGTAAAGCCGTGCCCCTTTGGGTAGAAGATCGGGATTCGTACGTTCTTCCTCGGTCAGCTTTCGAGTGGTGCCACTTGCCAATTCGACCATGACGTGCCATGTCATCAGTTCAATCTTCTCTGTCCGTGTCAAGGGCTCGTACAGTTGCCGGTATTTGACCATTGAGCGGTCTTTCGCGTACCAGAGCAAGAAGTCGGCCACACTAGGCAAGGTCTTGGCGGAGGACCCGCTCGTTGTGGCAAAGGGGATGGTGGCTACCCGGTTCTCGTGGCCGAAGACTTCGTCGAGGAGGACGGCCATGCGGTGGACGTTCTCGTCGCCGATCTGGACGAAGATCGAACCCGACTCGGTGAGGAGGTCGCGGGCCAGGGTGAGCTTCTCGATCATCTGGTCGAGGTAGCTGTCTATGCCCCGCTCGTAGGTGTCGCGGAAGGCTCGGATCATCTTGGGGTCGGCGGGCAGGCCCTTGCGGTTCTCGTCGGTCTCGCGCTGACGCACGGCCACTTGGAAGTTCGATTTGAACCCGATTCCGTAGGGTGGATCGAAGAAGATCATCTGCACCTGTCCGGCCAGGCCCTCGCGCTGGGCGAGTGAGGCCATGACGCGGGCGGACTCGCCGTGGATGAGACGGTTCTGCCAGTTGCCTGTGTGGCGGTACCACTCGTAGGAGGCGTCGGGGGGCAGGCCGTTGAAGTCCTCGAACAGGCCCATCTGGTCGGGAGCGGCCGACCGGAGGGATTCCACGAACGCTCCCGGATGGACCTTCTCGCGGATGTAGAGCGGGTAGGCGTCGAACTCGTCCGGCCTGCGGCGGCGGTCCCAGGCGAGGGTGGGCGGCTCTCCCTTGCGGCGCCGGGTGGTCCAGGTCTGGGGTCGCTGGTCCTCGTCGGGCAGGAGCGCCTGGGTCTCGGACGTGGGAATGTTGGTCCGCTCGGCGCTGTGGTGGGTGTAGTGGACGGTGGACGCCGGCTTGTTCTTCTTGGCCATGTCAGTTGCTCTCCGTCGTGGTGGATCGGGTTGTGCGTTTGATCTCGTCCGCCAGGAGGTGGTGTCCGAGCGCGGTGTCGGTGATCTCGAGGAACCTCCATCTGCGGAGGCGGGCCGGGACCTGGGGCGAGCCGGCCACGGCCGGGATCCACCAGTCGGTCAAGTAGCGGGCCTTGGTCTCCGACTCCTCGTCGGGCATGCCCTTGCATTCCACTATCAGGTGGACCGGATCGCCGTCCCGGTCGCGGACGCGGGCGACGAAGTCGGGCTCGTAGCTGCGCCACACCCCGTCGTCCAGGTAGGGGATGTCCCATCCGAGGCGGAAGTTCCGAACCCACGCCTCCACATCGTCGAAGTCCGCGTCGAGCATCCCGGCGACGGCGGCCTCGAGGTGGCTGTGGCAGGCGGCGATGTTGAGCTCCGACCGTCGGGAGTCGCCGCGGCGGCCGCCGTCGGCCGGGTAGCGGGCGGACAGCGTGGTCTCGAAATCGACGGCAGAGGTGTCGAGGGTGATAGGACCGTCCGAGTCGAACACACCGACCAGGCGGGCGCCCTCCGAACCGTCCGAGCAGGCGTCGAGAACCTGGCCCACCACGTCCTCGAGATGCGGCGTCTGGAGCACGACACGAGGGTCCGGGCAATGCACGTCGGGATGGCGCAGCCAGGTGGACACGGCCCGGCGGAGATCGGCGAAGAGCCGGCCCTTGGCGTAGACAGCCCCGTCTTCGTTGTCCTCGATCACGCGGCTGGCGCAGGCCGCGGCCAGCCGCCAGGCGGCCTGCTGGAACCGCACGTCGTCGATGCCGACCAGCTCGGGCTCGCCGGCCACGCCTTCCATCTCGACCATCGTGGGACAGTCGAGCACCGACGCTCTGTAGGGCTGCACCTTGGAGGGATCGAGCTCGATCCGGTTGGCGGCGGGTCGCCAGGCGTAGCCCGCCAGCCGTGGCAGCTCGATCCGCCGCTCGGCCCGGTCGGGGAGGGTACGGACGGTGTAGGGAGGGTTGGGGGTGGAGCGTGTTCCGGGATCGCCGGCGGGCATGAAGTCGAACGGTATGCCCAGCACCTGGGAGTACTCGGGCGTGAGCCGTCCGGCGGAGTCGAAGCTCTCGTAGTCGGTACGGCGCAGTGCTCGGCCGGTGACCTGTTCACACAGCAGCTGGGTGCTGAAGGCGCGGTAGCCGAGCACATGGGTGACGGTGCGGGTGTCCCAGCCCTCGGTGAGCATCGACACCGAGATGACGCAGCGGATGTGCTCTCCTGGCTCGCCCTCGCGCCCGACGGTGTTCAGGACGTTCCGCAGCAGCGAGATGTCATCCGTAGCACAGGCGCCACGGCGGATGGCAGCCAGCCGGGTGGCTTGCGCCTTGACCAGTTTGGCGAGCGCTCCGGTTATCTTGTCCTCGCTGTCCAGCTTGGAATGCATGAGCAGCGTCACCGGAGTCTCCTTCCACCCGGTTCCGTCATGCTCCACGTTCGAGAACTCCGCCAGCGCGCCGCGCACGTACTCTGTCCGGCCCGACTCGTCCGTTCGCTCGTAGCCGCCGATGTACTCATAGAGCGCTCGGGCGTTGGGGATGCTATTGGCCACCACGATGAACACCGGAGGGGTGCGCCGACCCGCCTTCCGCCACCTCTCCCATTCGAGCCACCAATCCGCCTGGAGCGAGGTGAGAGCGTCCTCGAGGAGTCCGGGCAGCTCCTCGCGGGTGACCTTCTTGGGTTTGGCGTTGGCGTAGATGGCCCGCCATTTGACGTCGAAGCTCTCGGCGTCGTCGTCGACCGGGAGCCGGGGTATCTTGACCAGCCCGGATTCGATGGCCTCCATCAGCGGGAAGTCGGACACCACCCACGGGAACAACTCGCCGCCGTGCTTCCTGGCCGCCGTGCTGATGAACATGGGCGTTGCAGAGAAGTCGCAGACAGCCAGCAGACGCCCCTCGCGGTGAAGATCCCGGATGGCGTTGAACCACACCCCGGCCACCTTGTCGTCCTCCCTGCTGCCTTTCGCGAGCGAAGGGTTGTAGCAGTGGTGGGCCTCGTCATTGAGCACCAGTAGCCGGTCCCGGCCCGCCAGGCCGCGCAGCACCCGGTCGAGCATCACCGCGGCGTCCTCGACCCCGGATTCACCCTCAGGGTCCAGGACCCTCCTGCCGTCGCCCGACACACCGGACAGGAGGTCACGGCGCTGGAAGGCCTGGAAGTTGACCACGGCCACCGAGGCGCGGTTGAGCCGAGCCCGCAGGTTGGGCGGCGCCAGGTCCATGCGGTCGTAGATGTTGCCCGGATGCGACGGCGCCAGTTCCCCGAGCCGTTCCCGCACCGTATGACCGGGAGTGATGGCGAGAAAGGCGCTGGTGTACGGATTCCGCCCTCTGCGCTTGGTCGCCGAGCGGCGGGTGTCGTTGACGGTGTGCCAGACCACCAACATGGCCATGACCATGGTCTTGCCCGAGCCGGTGGCCATCTTGACCGCCCAACGAACCAGGCCCTCGTTCATCTCCTCGGATAAGGGGGCGATCCGATCCCGGGCGTAGCGGCGCCCCCGGTCGGTCTCGGTGAGCCATATCACGGTCTCGACCGCCTCCATCTGGGCGAAAAAGGGCCGAATATGTCGGCCGTCGCGGGTCCAGTAGGCAAGTAAGCGGCGGGTCACGCCCGTCGCGCCCACCCAGCGGTCGCGCCGCCAGATACGTAAATGGACCCGGATCTCCTCGACGGTCTCGTTGATGTCATCGCGACTCAGCTCCAGCACACCCTGCCCCAGCTCGGTCTTCTTGGGTTTGGGAACCGGGAGGATCCCGTGCGAAGGCCGGCGGCCCACCTTGGGCGGGCGGACCGAGACAGCCCGGCCGTAGCCGTCGAGCTCCCAATGATGGCCGGGCTCCTCATAGGGAGTGTTGATCACCGGATGCGTACGGGCATCAACACCCTCGGCACCCGCCGCCCGAGCTCCAGCCCGTTTACCGCTCATAGGGCCTCAGCGTACCGGGCCGCCCGGACACGAGCCGATCCCAACCCGACTCGACCGTGGAGCCGCAGGATCCCGTAGCCCGCCACAGCTCCTTCGACTCCGCTGGCTGATCGGACGCCGACTCAGGCAGTACGCCCCTTTTCGTCTCTCCACCTGGCGAGCCCGGTCGCGCAGCCCGCAGGCGGTGACCCTGACAGACAGATCCGCCGTCACAGACAGGGCCTCGCCGATACCAGGTCCGTATTTCGGGCCGGGCCGTCCACTTCAATCTTTCGAACTATCCCGGGTCGTGTCACTCAACCGATGCAGGGACGGTCAGGGCTTCGTTGTCGTAATCGAACATACCCAAGACAACCCCCAGCCCGGTCGCGGATCCACCCCCCAGCGGTCGCGCTCATGCGCGACCGGTCGCGCATCCACCCCCCAGCGGTCGCGCATCCCCCTGAAATGGGATTTCGATGGCAGTCCGACGGGGCAGGAGGCCCTGACGGTGCCGACAAGGCTTGGAGGCGCGCTGGCCGCTGCGAGGCCCGTTGTTGTGAGAGGGAGCATCTGTCACGGGCCGCGCCCGCTCAGGGGCAACACGTCCCCGGCAGGGCTCGGGGCAACATCCCGGGCCGTGTGGCCAACCAGTCTGGCCGGGGTGGGTCCGCCCTCCGGGCGGTGGAGAGGCAGGCTACGGCAGCGGCCAGGAGCACCGACACCAGGGTTTCTTAGACAATCCCCTCGGATGAGGTCGAAGCAGCAGTGCGGGCAGGGGAGGACAGCCAAGAGGGTGCGTAGAGAGCCGGTGGGCCTGGAGCGATCGGGCAGATGGACAGAACCCCCTGGGGAACGAGAACGAGGGAACGGGGGAACGGGAACGGGAACGGGAACAGGAACGGGAACGAAGGACAGGATCGGGGACGGGACGTATGTCCTCCACGGGGCGTCAACTGGGGTTGAGAGGCGGAGTCAACTGGGGTTGAGAGGCGGAGCCAAGTTTTCATTAAAATGCCGAACCCCATATTAGGGGGCTGGTAAGCCGGCTATCAGGGGGTGATAGATGAGCAACAGCAGCGAAGAGGTCCGGCCACGGCAGAATGCCGAAACCCTCCGCATGCTTGCCGCGATCGACGCCGCCGAACAGCTCGACGCCGCCGAGACACAATGGGCCCGGGCACGGGAGCGCCTCCATCAAGCAGTGGCGACTCTCCACCGTATCGACCGATTCAGCCAGGCTGAGATCGCCAGACTGGTAGGCCGCTCCCAGTCGGCGATCTCCAACCTGCTCCGTAACCGGCCGTGACAGGATTTCACGTCCATAGGGACATACGTCCCCCACCCTATGGGGACATATGTCCTCATTTTAATGAAAACTTGGCTCACTCCCAGACCACCCCGACAGGGACATACGTCCCCTTCCCCGGCTCCCCGTGTCCTGTCTACCCACCCCGCCGCTCCAGCCCCGCCCACCGGCCAACCCACCACCAGCTTCGCTGCCCTCCCCTACCCGCACCCCACCCCCATCCTCGCCGACCGGATGCGCACAAAACCCCAGGTAGACGACCCTAAACGCACCCCGGGCTCCGGACCAACCCCTCGCTAGCAGGCCCCCACCACCGCACGCTGGCCACCCCTCCCCCGCCCACACCTGCCGGCCGGGCCGCGGTGCTATCCCAAAGCCTGCAGGGACATGTGTCCCCCTCGGTGACCTCGTGACCCGGACACATGTCCCACCACCACAACGGGCCGCAGCCCGCCACCGTGCCGCCGAGCCCCCAATCGCTGCCCCCAGAGCTTCTGCTCCATCAAGCTGACTACAAAACCCCAGGTCACAAGGATGCGCGACCGGAAGCGCGACCGCATGCGCGACCGCCACCACCCCTCCCCCATCAACATAGAACACCCCGACTCGCTCACCGGGACACATGTCCCACTCCCCACAACCGCCGGACGCTCCTCGTGTCAACGTCGGGTGAATACTGAGCACTTCTGGCCGGTCGAAAATTGCGCGGTGGTTCCGTAGTTTTCGATGACCCTGGGGCCGTTTTGGTCGGCTCTGGGAGGAAAGGGTGTATGGAGTTGCCCCGGGTTTGCCGGAGAGTGAGGTGATACCCCAGTTTTCCGGAGTCGTCATTTTTGAATTGGTGGTGTGCTGACCCGCGATAAGGAGGGGTCTCATGCCATATCGAT
>JAPPHZ010000023.1 GCA_028820935.1 bacterium
TCCTGTGGGCTTTAAAACCCGTGGGGGTTCAAGTCCCCCCTCGCCCACCAAGGTCAGTTAGTGACTTATCGCCATACGCGTTAGTGATTTAGCGGCAAACGCGTCGGTTTTGCCGGTTTTCGGTGGTTTCGAGGGGTTTGGCCCCGTTTGAGGGGGTGGTTTCGGCTGGCCAGCGGGGTGTTTCCAGCGGCCGGGTGTCAGGGTTTGGTTGTTCGGGCGCGGCGAAGCCGACAGTGGGGGGTTTACTGTCGGCGCGAGGGAACGGCGTGGTTGGGGTTAGGGTGGCCCTCGGGGTGTCTCGGCCGGTGTGGAGGGCGCTTCGCTGGGGGGAGTGTCCGATGGTTCGGTATCGGTGATGGGTTCTTCATGTTGTGTTCGGTCTCTGCGGTGGCGGGCGGCTATTGAGAGGTTGTGTGCTATGACTTTGGCGAGGGCGCCGAGGGTGATAGCTACTTTGTTGAAGACGCGGCACCACCCGATCGCGAAGTTGCCTTTGTCGCCGACCGTCGAGTTTTTGGTTTCGCTGTTGTTGCGCCGGTCCTTGTAACTCTTTCTCCACGCACGCGTGTTTGGGGGGATTCGTTGGTAGCTGTCGAGTTTGTCGACCGGGACGGTTACCAGTCCTTCGCAGCAGTATTCGTCGTCGATGGCAAGAACTGGGCCCTTGGCGGGGGTTTTTTTGGGGTTGCGGGTCTTGGCGGAGGTTTTGACTCTTCCGGCGCATTGGGGGCAGATGAGTTGCACGGCGCCGCCTTTGAGGTATCTGTTTACGGTCCACCGCCAGCGGGCTCGGTTGGCGTACCACTCTTCGAGTTTCTTGCCGGTCAGTTTCGCGGGTGGTACTAGGAGTTCTTCGGGTAGCCATGCCGAGAAGAACGACCCCAGGTGGCGCATGAGCTGCTGTTTGTTGTTCCTTCCGACTGTTACGGGGACAGGCCTGTCGATTTCGCCGGAGTTGTATTCCATGACCACGTCGATGCCTTGCTCGTGGAGTTTTCGGCAGAAGGTCTTGCGTTTGTTGGTGTAGGCCCGGTCGGCGATTACTTCTTTGATCCGGGGAGCGATTTCCATTGCTCTGGCCACGAGATCCAGTGCGACAAGTCCGGGGTTCGTGGCCCCTGGGACCACGGCCATGGCGAGGATGAACTTGGGCGGGGCCTTGTTGAGACCGAGGTCGCGGGGGTCGCCTCTCCAGTTCGCACCGGGAACGGCTGTGACGAAATGCAGGTCGTAGCCGAGCACAATCTTGGCTTTTTCTCTGGTTGTGGCGCTCTTGTATGTGAGACGAGCATCACGATCGTGGCCACGGATCACCCGCCCGTCGGGACCGGGAGTGTCTATTTCGTAGGTGAATGGACCGGTCACTTCCGGGAGTGTGGGCTCGGCGAGGTCGGCCTCTTCGCGTGCTGCAAGTTCGTGCTCGGCCAGAGCGTCTTCTTCCTTTTTGAAGTTCTTGGACACTGCCCATGATTCGATGACTTTGGAATCTATGGAAACGGCGCTGATCATTTTCCGTACTCTCCTGGGAACGGCCACATTCACGAAGGTGTGGCAGATCCAGTCCAGATCGAAGATGGCTTCTAACTTTTCGGTCCATTTGGCTCCGAGAACCTCTTCGAGGCGTTGGATCTGGTCACATACGGAGTGGTAACTAACCGGAGGGGGGTTGTCCATGTCCCAGAGTCCCAGTTGGTATGCAACTTGGGAAGGGAAACCGTTCAGCACGGCGCACAGGTCGGTGCGGCGATAAGACCCCAGGATTTTCGCGGCGAGGACCGCGGCTAGGAACAGGGCTTCCACGCTGATCCGAGATTCTTTCCCCGGGTGGTTGCGGAGGCGCTGTTCCAACGACTGGACGTCTTGGTTTCTTCTGATCAGCGCGAGGATTGGCTCGACTTGTTCCGGTTCGGTCCAGATAGGAAACTCGGTGTCGTCGAAAGTCGCCGGGAAGTTGGGCAGGCGCCGCATCTTGTCGAGGGTCTGGGCGTCTTCGGTGCAGAGGCGACCCTTCCTGGTTGCTCGTTCGCGGCGGCGGCGCAGTCCCCGGGTCATGCGCGCAGTGCCTCTCTGGCCGTTTCGGTGTCGTCGAGGGTGTTCTCGATGTGGCCGAGCAGCCCGTCCAGGGTGTTCATCGACAGCCGACCCGCTACCTGTTTCAGGACGGGCAACGGTGTGCCGGCCTGTATGTGAGCGACGAGCCATGTGGACCGCGCGCGGCGGAGCGCCAGTCCCTCGCCTCCGCCCGGGTCGAGCCTGGCGCAAATGTTGTACACCAGGTTGCGTCCACCGGCTGGGATGAACCGGCCCTCTCCGGTGCGTTGCAAAGCCTGATGTGCGATGTCTGTGTATTGGTGGCGGATCGGCGTCAAGCGGGGGTTCTTTCCTCTCACCCGCACCGCCAGTCGGCCGGTGTCCACTTCGAACAGGTCGTCCACGTGTGCTACGGTGATCTCTTTGCCGTTCAGTCCCCCTCCGAGAGCGGCGGCGAGTATCCACAGGCGCTCTGGGCGGTTTTGGCGGCCGGGTAGCTTGGCTGCTCGGCGGAAGGCCAGTTCTTCTTTGGCGGTGTAGGGCGTCGCGATGCCGGTCCTGCCGACCTGCCGCGACGGCGATGGCCACTCCCTGGGGTTGGCGGCTCGTCCCACGGCCCTCAGGGCTGATCGGGCGTTGTCGCGCCATGTCCCGCTCCGATGGGAGTTCACCTCCATCGTCCAGTGCTCCACATTGGCGGGATGCAAAACGGTGCGGACATCACAGGTGCCCAAATGGCGATAGACCCAGACCACCAGACTCGCCGTGCAGCGAAGCTGCCACCGTGCCCGTTCCGCGTTTTCGGGACCGGCGGCCGAGACCCAACCGCGCACGGTGTCCATCAGCGGCTCCAACAGGCGCCGGTCGGTTTCGGCCCACCCGTGAGGTTGCCATGTCTCCAGGACCCTCTCCACATCAGGCGCCAGCGTCCGCTGTCGGCTCACGAGACTCCCCCCTCCTCGTGGCACGCCCGACTGGTTTGACGCCCGGACAGGCGGTTCTCGGCGCGTTGGTATTCGGGCAACGACGAGGCCCGTTCTGCGGTCTCGGGCGACCTTCTGTGGTCGGGTCGTACAACGGCGCAGGTACGCATACCCGGGAAGCTCAACATGAACGTTCCAGATTGCCTAAACCTGTTTTTTGGAAGTTTTTGCCGTAGGCCCTGGATAGCGTCGTCAAAATGTCCACTGCGCCCGACGCTACCTGGGGGACGTGACGCCTTTTAGGGCACTCGGCTACGCTTTGTCCGATGGCGATCGCCAGAGAACACCCGGTCACCTATGTCGTGCCAGGAGGCGCGTTTCCGCAAGGCCCATACAAGAAAACCACGCCGTCGGAGGTCTACCTGGCCGCCGGTCTCGCCCGTCGGCTGAGACAGAGAATGAAGGGCGACTCAGTTCGATATTGGGCCAGCAAAGCAGAACTCAGCCCCCAAACACTCATCAACATCCTCAACGGCAAAGCCTGGCCGGACATCCTCACCATCGCCCGGCTCGAAAAAACCCTCGGAGGTCGCTCGCTATGGGGAAGCGAACACCGCAAAACACCGAACTGGACCGATGGCAATTTTTGCACGCCACCGGGTTTCAGAATTCCATCTGCCAGAGAGATCCACAAAATGCTCCGGGGAACCGACCCTGAGAAGGCCAGAAAACTGGCCAGCGAGTACGCTCGTGCGAAAGCGGTGCAACGCCAGCAAGCAGCGAAACCCTCCACGTCCTGACACAGACGCTCCCCCGCGCCCCGGAACTCATCCACAGCAACACGGCACCGACTCAAGCGGACCCGGCAGTGCCGGAATCATCTCATCTGTCCAGGCGATGGGCACCCTATCTGATCCGACACCACACAGGAATCACCCTCCGAGCACTACTCATCCCCCGCCCGTCGCCTAGCGAACCGGCCCCTCCGCTGGCCGGGTTAACCGTCCAACGAACCCTCCGCGTCGATAGTCCTATGAAGCGAGGATCGTAACTGGTATTCGGCTGTGTTTGATGATCGAATCGGCGACATCGGCAGGAAGGACATTGGTGGTGTCCACAGTCAACAGATCCTCCTCATTAGGGATGTCTTCGGGAGACCACGACCACTGGCCGGGACTACGTTCCCGTAGCCGATCCATACGCGCGGTAGGGTCGGTCACAAGCCGCACACCGAACATCCTGTGCGGTGCCACCAAGCGAGCCACGACCTCTTCCCAATCGTGAAAGGACCGAAGCCACGCATTCTGCAACCCGGCTATCACCGCGTCACATCCCTGGTCCATGGCTTCGGCAGCCAACAACACAGCGGACAGAGACGCCGAAGCAGCCGCGCCCCTCCACCCGTACTTGAAGTAGCCGTCGATCTCAACCAGCCACTGCTTGTCGGGTTCCATCTCGGTGTGTTCAAACAACTGGTCGTGGGTGATGCCCATTCCCCGCTTGATAGCGTTGGTGTCGATGCTGGCCAACCCGTACCGACGGGCAAGGCATCTCGCCACCGTGGTCTTCCCAACAGCAGACGAACCCTGCAGGACGACCAAGGTCCGAGGGCCCTGATGAACCCTGTCCCTTCGGTCTCTTACGAGGTCGAATATCCAATCAGACCACACAGTTCTGCTCATGGCCCCAGAAAGGGTAAAGGCAGGCTGTGACATTTCACGGCCCCAAAGCGAAGCAGGCAACTGAATTACCGGCGGGACCAGCCCAACCAAAGCCGGCAGCATTGTCGGCAAGTCAGGCGAGGATGCGCAGGTTGCCCCGGCGGTCGCGTTCGGCCACCGCAACGCCATGCAGACGGTCGGGGGTGTTGCGCGGTTTGGCGAGGCAAACAACCTGGGTGGGGCCGATCCTGACCTGTTGGTCGTAGTGCATGTGGCCACAGGCGTGAACCTTGGGCCGCAGGTTCAGGGCGAGTTGCCGAAGGTACGGATCCCCGACCGGTATGCCTGCCTTGTTGGTTCCCACATCCGACGGCCAGTCGTGGGTCACCAACACATCGACGCCTCCGTGGTAGCGGCGGGCCGTGCGGGTGAGCTGTTCCAACTCGGACCGGTGCCAGTAGGTGCGTTGTTTGGCGTTGTTGCGTTCCGGCTCGGGGGTGTCGCTGTACTTGGGTGAGTAGATACCCGACAGGAACCCGACATTCACTTTGTGGATTGTGGTGATGCCCCACCGACCGAGCCACCACACTCCCGGCGCCCACTCTCCTGCTCCGGCCCGGTCCAACGCCGGATAGGGGTCGTGGTTTCCCGCGATGAAGTACAGGGGCGCACCCAATACGATTTCGCCAGCGGCTACGCGGGGGAAGTCGCCCACTTTGCGGTAGCGGGACGGGCCTACCACCCCAAGGTGATCGTCATGGCCCCGGTTGGGTTCCACATCTCCCGCGGCCAGTACGAATTCGAACGCGCCCCACCGACCACGAGCCGCATCGAGGGCCTCTGCCAGCACCTCGAAATTGCCGTGGATGTCACCCACCAACGCGAACTTGGTTCCCATAGCCTCCGTCAG
>JAPPHZ010000024.1 GCA_028820935.1 bacterium
GACGGGGCGCCGATGGCCGCCAGAGCACCCGTTTGTTTCGCAGACAGACCACTAGTCTCGGAGGCCGGGATGGCGGGTAGCTGGGTGCTGTTCGGCTACCTGGTCGCCTACGGGGCGCTGGCGATCTATGCCGGCCACCAGGCATACCGCATCAGGCGGCTTGGCCGGCGGCTGCCCCCGGAGACATGAACCGTCGCCACGTTCTGATCCCGGCCGGGGCGCTCCTGGCGATCGTGGTCGGCTTCCTCGTGTGGGGGGGCATCACGGACAACGTCGTCTACTACCTGACACCGTCGGAGGCGGTCGATCAGCGATCCGGCCAGGAGCCCGGCTACCGGTTCCGACTGGGGGGCCTGGTAGAGGCGGACTGGCTCCATGGGACCGACGACGGGGTCCGGTTCATGGTCGGGGACGGCGCAGTCTCGATAGCCGTCGAGCATGCCGGCGCCGTACCCCAGCTGTTCCGCCCCGGGATCGGAGTGGTCGTCGAGGGGGCCTGGGAGGGAGAGACGTTCCGGTCGGACACCCTGCTGATCAACCATGACGAGCAGTACCGGGCCGTGGACGGCGAGGGAACCTACCAGGTACCGACCGCCGGGCCATGATCGCCTGGCTGGGACTCGGCTCGATCCTGGTCGCTCTCGGGGCGGCGCTGGCGGTGGCGTGGAGGGGGCTACCCGCCCTGGCAGGACGGGGCGCCGTGCCGATGCAGCGGATGAGGGGTCCGGTGCTGTGGCTCCTCGGCGGGGCTACGGCCGCCATGCTGGTACTGGAGATCGGCCTCCTGGCCGGCGATTTCTCCATCGCCTACATAGCCAATAACCACCGGATCGGGACCCCGCTGATCTTCACCATCGCCGCCGGATGGGCCGCGCTCGAGGGTTCGATCGTCCTGTGGGGGCTGGTGCTGGCGGCCTTCACCGGAGCGGTGTTCCGAGCCATGTACAGGCGTGACCACCCGCTCGCCGGAGGAACCCTGTCCGTGCTGGGGATGCTGGCCGTCTTCTGGTTCGGCCTGATGGCAACGGTCGCCAACCCCTTCGCAGTCTGCGCCGCCGCGGCCGACACCGCCGGGTGCGCCGTGTCGGCCTGGGCGCCCTGGTCGGCCGTGGACCTTCCGGGCACCGGCCGGGGGGCCAATCCCCTGCTCCAGAACCACATCCTGATGGCGGTCCACCCGCCCGTCCTGTACGTGGGATACGTGGGCTTCTCCGTGCCGTTCGCGGTCGGGATCGCCTCGCTGGCCGCCGCCGACCAGCAAGGGACCTGGCTCCGCACCACCCGTACCTGGACCCTGACCGCCTGGGGGTTCCTGACCACCGGCATCGTGCTGGGCGCCTGGTGGAGCTACGAGGTGCTGGGCTGGGGCGGGTACTGGGCCTGGGATCCGGTCGAGAACGCCTCCTTCATCCCGTGGTTGCTGGCCACCGCCTTCATCCACTCGTCAGTGGTCCAGCTGCGCAGGGGCGTGCTCCAGTCCTGGAACTACGTGCTCGTGATCGGCGCCTTCGCGGCCACCATCCTCGGCACCTTCCTGACCCGCTCGGGGGTGATCGCCTCGGTGCACAGTTTCACCCAGTCATCCATCGGCCCCGTCCTCCTGGCGTTTCTGGCGGTGGTCCTGGCCGGGTCGCTGGCCCTGTTCTCCGCCCGTGTCCACCTGGTGGGCAGCGCTCCCCGTCTCGACTCGCTTGCCAGCCGGGAGGGCGCCTTCCTCCTCAACAACCTGCTCCTGGCGGTATTCGCCTTCGTGGTCCTGTCCGGCACCCTGTTCCCGCTGGCCGTGGAAGCCTTCCAGGGAAAGACCGTGGGCGTGGGCCGGCCGTTCTTCGACCGGTGGGCCGTGCCGCTCTCCTACGGCCTCATCCTGGCCATGGGCATCGGGCCCATCACGCCGTTCCGGGTGGCCCGCGCCCGGGTGCTGTGGGAGCGGGTGCGCACGCCGATGCGGATCGCCCTGGGGCTGGCGGCCCTGCTGGTCCTCCTGGTGAGCCGCAACCGGCACGTGATCGTGGTTGTGGTGCTGGCGGTCTTCGTCGTGTCGGCCATCGCCAGGCACCTGGTGGTGCTGGTCCGCAAGCGCGCCACCGCAACCGGCCAGGGATCGTTGGCTGCCGCGGGGACCTTGATGAGGCGTGATCCAGGCTACTGGGGCGGGCAGATCTCCCATGTCGGCGTGGCGATCCTGGCGGTCGGGATAGCGGTCTCGGCCAACCACGCCGGCTCGGGGTCCATCGCGCTGAGCCCGGGCGAGACCGCTCCGTTCGCCGGCTACGAGATCGCCTACCGGACCCCGTTCTCGCGCGCCGAGCCGAACCGGGACGTCCTGGGCGTCCGCCTGGACGTGTCGCGGGGCGGTGAAGCCGTGACCGTGATGTCCCCGAGCCTCAACAGCTACGGCAACGGCGTCCCTCCCGTCGTCACCCCCGCGGTGTACTCGACGCCGCGGGGAGACCTGTACGTCTCGCTCACCCGGCTCGACAGCTCGGGGATGGTGGCCGATGTGTGGAGCTACCCGCTCCAGTGGATGGTGTGGCTGGGCGGGCTGGTGACGGCTGCCGGAGCAGGCTTCTCGCTCTCGGCCGTGGCAGGCCGGAGACGGCGGACGGCGGGAGCCGGCCATGGCTGACCGCCGCGCCCTCCTGGCGGGCGCCGCCACCCTGATCCTGGCCGCGGTCGTCGCGTGGGGCCTGGTGGTCGGCGAGCCGAGCGACCGTGACCGGGTAGAGGCGCTCGGCGCCCGGATCCGGTGCCCGGTCTGCCAGGGGGAATCGATAGCCGACTCCCCAACGCCCTATGCCAACGACATCCTGGCGTTCGTGGAGGAGAAGGTGGACGAGGGCTGGAGCGACGAGCAGATCCTGGACTATCTGGAGGCCAGGTTCGAGGGTATCCGGCTGGATCCCCGCTTCTCGGGCACCACGGTGCTGCTCTGGGTGCTGCCGGCAGGGGTGGCTGTCGCCGGCGCCTGGCTGGCCTTCCGGCGCCTGATCCGACGACCGGACACTGCCGATGGGTGACGGGCCACCGGTGAGCCGGCTCCGAGCCCTGATCGAGGCGGACATCCGCGACGTGCGCCGGCAACTGGCCGAGGAGGAGCTCGACGCCGCCACCGCCGGGCAGTTGATCGAGCGGTACCGGCAGGAGCTGGCCACCATCGAGGCCGGAACGGCGGACGGAGTCCTGGAGCCGGCGCCGCCCGGCCGATCCGGACGGCGCCTGGCGGGGACGTTGCTCCTGATCGGCGCCGTGATCGTCGTGTCGGTGACCGCCTACTTAGCAATCCGGCCCAGGGAAGGCGGGTTCGTGACCGGCTACTCGGAGACGCCGGTGGACCTTTCCGAGGTGACCAACGACCAGATGGAGGCGGTCATAGCCGCCAACCCCGATGTGCCCGGGATCGCCGCTATGCGGCTCAGCCTGGCCGACCGGTATTTCGAGGCCGGTGAGTTCTCGAACGCCCTCCCCCACTACCTGGACGCGCTGGATGGGGACCTCGACCGCACCCGCCGATCCCGCGCCCTGGCGAGGGTCGGCTGGATGACCTTCGAGTCGGGCAACGCCGGTATCGCCCGGTCCTACCTGGACGAAGCCCTGGCGGTGGATGGCGGCTACGCGGAGGCGCACCTGTTCCTCGGGTTGCTGCTGCTGGCCGAGGACGACGCCATCGGCGCCCTGGAACACCTGGAACCCCTGCTGGACGAGGCGGACCTCCCCGAAGGGATCCGAGGGGCGATCGAGGAGAGGATCGCCGAAGCCCGGCGGCAGGCGGGGGCCGGCGGATGAGCTCCCGCGGGCGCTACCTGCTCGTGGCCGGGCTGGTGGCCGTCGGCCTGGCCGTAGCCGTCTTCGCGGCCCGGTTCGGGGAAGGCGCCGGCCGGAGCGCCTCACCGGTCGTCGGCGCGGCGGTTCCCGACCTGACCCTCCCCTACCTGGACGGGAACGGTTCTCTGAACCTGGCTGATCTGAGCGGCTCGCACGACGTGGTAGTGGTCAACTTCTTCGCCTCCTGGTGCCTGCAGTGCCGCAACGAGCACGCCGATCTCATCTCGACCGCCGATGCCTACCACGACCGATCGGTGCGGTTCCTGGGAGTCGCTTTCCAGGACAATCCGGCGCGCGCCACCTCTTTCCTCGACGAGTTGGGCCGGGGTGGCGCCACCCGGTACCTGTCCGATCCGGGCTCCCGCGCCGCCATCGAGTTCGGAATCTTCGGCGTCCCCGAGACCGTCTTCATCTCCGGCGGCGTGATCGTCGGGAAGTTCCTCGGCGAGTCCGACACCCTCACGCTCACCGGAGCCCTGGAGCAGCTCCTATCCGGCCAGGCAATCGAGTCGAGACAGGTAGGCGAATTCCGCCAATCCCCGGAGGGAGACCCGTAGATCTGCCCTTGTCGGCCAAGCCTCCGGTCGCCGCGCGGATAGTCTGGAGTTACGAGCGCCGGATTGCGATTCGGTTGCGCCGAACGGGGCATGCGCACCGCTGACCAACTTGTTCCGAAACGGGGGGCACCACAGATGACCGATCAGCAAGACCCGCCGCAGCAACGGATTGAAGGCAACGACCCCTTCGGGATGTCCCGGTTCAGCATCCGGCGCTACTCGATCCAGCATTTCCTCCTGATCGTGCTGGTAAACGTCCTGCTGGCGACGCTGACCGTCGCCACGATCCGGTGGGGCAATCCGGCGCTGGTGGCACTGTCGACCACGACAGTGGTCGTTGTCCTGGTCAAGACGGTCCTGGTGGTGTGGGTGGGTATGCGTACCGTGGAGGTTGAGATCTGGATCAGGCGCCTCGGTATGGGTGACTTCGAGTACCGCATCGAGCCGCGGGGCAGCGACGAAATCGCCAAGGCCTGTGAAGCGTTGGAGACGTTGCGGCTGCGTTCAATCGAGGTCGTGAGGCTGCAACTCGTGGAGCGCCTCAGTGCCGAGTTGGCCTCCGCCAACGCCGACCTGGAGACCCGGAACCTCGAACTGGATCAGACCTTGTCCCAACTCCGCGAGGCGCAGGACCAGTTGGTTGCCCAGCAGAAGCTGCGGGAGATGGTCGATCTGGCCTCCGGGGTTGCCCACGAGATCAGGAACCCGCTGAACTTTGTAGCCAACTTCTGCGACGGATCCGCCGAGCTTCTTGATGATCTGATGGAGGCTCTGAGCCAAGACGAACAGGACGATGACCAGATCGAGGGGATCAGCAACGAAATCCGGACCAACATGGACTACATCCGGAGGAACCTGGGCCGGGCCGACCGAATAATCGAGGGCATGATCAACCTGGGAGACATCCAAGGGTCCTGGCAGGAGGTGAGCCTGAACTTGTTGGTGCAGCAGGCCGTGCGGGCCGCGGTGGATGCCTACCTTGCCGCAGGTGGCGGCGGGAAGCCCTCGGTAGAAGTATGGGAGGACCCGGCTGACCCACAATGTTTGGCAGTCCCCGAAGGCTTGGCATTGGCTGTCATGTGCCTGGTCCAGAACTCCCTCGAAGCCGTAGCCGCCGGTGAGAGGCCCGACGCCCCGATCACCGTGTCCGTCGAGACCGACGGAGACCGGGCCGATGTGATCGTCAGAGACGAAGGCTGCGGCATGACCCCCGAAGTGCTGGAGAATGTCATGAAGCCTTTCTACACCACCAGGCAGGGCGACAACCAGGGGGCGGGCCTGGGACTGCCCCAGGCCGCCGAGGTAGCCCGCGCCCACGGCGGCACCGTTGAGATTCAGTCGACACCTGGAAAGGGCACCACCGTAACTCTGACGCTGAGCATGCAGCACAGCCCGGCCGACACCCCCGAGCCTGTCTCGTAGCGACCGAAGACCGGAGGCGCCCCACCACCTGATCCCGACACCGGGAGTTGCCCGGTTCGTGGACGGTCCCGCCAATCCGGAGGGCCAACTACCAACTAAATCAGACCGCTAGCACCCGCGCCGGATTCGTGTGGGTCATGGCGTGGATCGCCTCTTCGCTGATGCCCTCTTCGCGCAGCATGGGGAGGAAGGTCTCGATCAGGTACTGGTAGCCGTGACCGCCGTTGGTCTTCAGGCGGGGCCGGGCCGGCATGTCCTGGGCGATGACCAGGCGGTCCTGGTGGCCCTGGCGGACCAGTTCGGCCAGGAACTCGGCCCGGCGCTTGTCGGAGTTGATCCACTCGATCCCGATCAGGTCGAACTCCATGTAGGCGCCGGTGGCGGCCACCCGTTCCAGTTCCGGCATCTCCAAGGTGCCGTCGAGGTGCCCGAAGATCACCCGATCGACCTCAACGCCCTCCTCCTGGAAGATCTCCAGGAACTCCAGCGCCATGTACATGGTGGTGTGGGTGGTCAGCGCCAGGCCGGTCGCCACCTGCGCCCGGGCCGCGGCCCGCAGGACCCGCTCCTCCACCCCCTGGACCCAGGCCTTGTCGAGGCCGATCTCCCCGATGATGCCGGGCTTGACGCCGGTGTCACCGACGCCGTTCTCTATCTCGTCGATCATGTAGTCGGCCAGCCGCTGGGTGGTCCACTTGTTGACGAACTCCGGGTAGTAGGGCTCGCGGTAGAAGCCGGTCCCCATGACGATGTGGACGTCGCTCGCCTCCGAGACCCGGCGGAGCTTCTCCGGATCCCGCCCGATGTGCTCCAGGGTCGGGTCGACGAGGGTTCCCCCGCCGGCATCCCTGTAGAGCCGGACCTCCTCCGTCATCTGGACCTCGTCGGTTATCGGGATCGCCAACCAGCGGTGCCTGGGCCACGAGAGATCGGCGAACACGTGGTCATGCATCTGGGTGTGGCCCAGTTCGCCGGGCGATACCGGGCCCCGGACCGTCATCACCTGCTTGGACACGAGCTACCACCTTCCCCCGAGCCGCCGACCCGCTATCCCGCGTGGGCGGCTTCTATCGCCTCCCGCGCGAACGCGACGCCCCGCCCGAATACCTCCTCGGCATGCTCCTCGCGGGCGTGGTCCTCGAAGGCCGCGTACTTGGCGGTTCCGTCCCGCTCCATCTCCGTCAGCAGTCCCCGGTAGTTGATGCCGTCATCTCCGACCGCGATGGGCAGGAAGGTTCCGGCATGGGCATCGGACAGCGTCTCGTACTGATCGGCCGAGCCGTAGATCTCCTCCGAGAATCGGGCCATTCCCTTGAGATGGGCGTAGGCGATGTAGTTGCGCAGGATCCGGTACCCGTAGGGCCAAGGCTCTATGCCCGCTGCGTAGACGTTGCCGGCATCGAAGTTGACCCTGATGTGAGGCGCGTCCAGAGCGTCGAGGAAACGGGCCGTGAGTTCCGGCTCCCGAACAACGTCCGTGCGCTCAGGATCCTCGTTACGGAGATCGAAGTGATTCTCCAACAGCATGGTGATGCCCTTTTCGGCCGCAAGGTCGTGGCAGGGTTCCATCCGCCGCTTGTACCGCTCCACGATCTCGTCGAAGTCCCAAGCGGGATTGTGCCCGGGATAGGTGATGACGAACTCCGCCCCCGCATCGCCGGCGAGGTTGATCACGTCACAGATCGCCCGCTGCGCCGCGGCCACGTCGTCGGTGATCATCACCCTCCACTTGGCGGTCGCGTTGACGCAAACGATGCGAACGCCGTATCCGTCCAGCGTTTCGGCGGCGTTGTCGAAACCATCGTTCTGGGGGTAGTAGACGAGCTCGATGGCTCCGATCCCCAGCCGGCGGCATCGCTCCCCGAGCTGCTCGTAGGTGGGATGCCATCTATTCCAGGACGAATCCGCACAAATCGCCAGTTCCATCGGTTCACTCTCTCTTCCCGCCGCCGACCGCCTAGGTTAGATTCGTGACCATGTCGGGAACGGTCCGGATCCTCACCAAGATCGGTCTGCCCGCGGCCGCCTGTCTGGTGATCCTCGCATGCGGTGGCGAACCCACCTCAGATGACGCGACCACAGGCGCGACCCGGGCACCGACGACCACGACCACTGCTCCTACGACATCGGCCACCACGACTTCCGTCCCGACGCCCACCACCGGCGGTTCCCTGGAGACGAGCACCACCCAGACGGCGCCCGAGGTGCTGACGGTGGAGGTAGTGCTCACCGACCTGGAGAACCCCCGCGGCGTCGGCGTGGATGCGGAGGGTGCCCTGCTGATCGCCGAAGCCGGATACGGGGAGGACGCCGATGCCCCGATCCTGAGGACCGGCCGCCTCACCCGCTTCCTGGACCTCAACGGTGACGGCGACTTTCTCGATCCCGGGGAGGCTGAGCGGTGGCTGGACAACCTGTTCAGCTTCAACTCGGTCAACAAGTACGAAACGGGTCGGGATGAGGTCAGCGGGGCTACGGATGTGCTGGTCCACGAGGATGGACGGGTCTTCCTGTCCCTTGACGGTGGGATCGACCAGAGCGGGGGCACGTTCATCCTCTTCGAGTTGGACGAGGACGGGACCCTCCTGCGGGAGATCAACCAGAACTCCAACATGACCGGGATCGGGTTCGCTCCTGACCAGCGCAGCGTCTACGCATCGCAGAGCACCCACAATTCGCTGATCGAGATCCGGCTCGAAGACGGAGACGTCCGGCACATCGTCACGTTCGAGGACCTCTACAGCGGTCAGCAGGCGGTCCCGGCCGGCCTGGCAGTGGACCCGACCACCGGCGACGTGCTGGTGGCGTTGTTCTCCGGCGTCGCCAAGGCCGAGGGCGAAGCATGCCGGTTCGTACCCGAGGCGATGTGCGACGGACGCTACCTGCCGCTGATCCCTACGGATGCGAAGGTGGTCAGGGTCGATCCGGCCACGGGCTCGGTCACCGACGAGGTCACCGGGCTGACCGCGGCGGTGGACGTGGCGGCCGACTCCGAAGGGAACGTCTTTACGGTGGAGATGGCCGCCGACCACGCCCAGCTGTTCCATCTGGGAGTCGACCTGTTCCTAGCCGACCTCCCCGCACTGCACGGCGGATACATAAGGTTCAGCGGGAGGGTCACGATGTATCCCGCCGACGGAGGGGACCCACGTGTCCTGGCGGAGGGCCTTGACCAGCCGACCAACATCACGGTCGGACCCGACGGCGCCCTGTACGTGTCGACGGGGCAGGGCACCCCTGGCCGCCCCATCCCCGGTCCGCAAGGCCGTACCGAAATAGTGGGAGAAGTTCTCCGGATAACCGGATACAAGTAGGACCCCGTCCCTGTGGACGGCATCCGACGGGACCACTATGTTTACAAGATCGCAGGTGGGCCGTGCCGCGGCCGGACAGGCACTCGAGAGGAGACACGCCATGAGAGCTAGTCGGATAGGGCGATTGCTGGGGCTGTTGCTCGTCGTCATGCTGGTGGCCGCGGGATGCGGCGCCGAGGACGACACGGCCGCGGAGGATGCGGCCGCCGCGCAGGCTCAGGCGGCCGCCGCGCAGCAGGAAGCCGACGCCGCAGCGGCACAGGCGGCCGCGGCTCAGGAGGAAGCCGACGCCGCAGCGGCCGCGCTGACCCAGGCCCAGGCTGACCTGGAAGCCGCCCAGGCGGCAGCGGCCGAGGCCATGGAGGGCGACGACGCCGCTCAGGCCGAGCTCGAGGCGGCGCAGGCCGAGCTCGAGGCGGCGCAGGCCGAGCTCGAGGCGGCGCTGGCCGAAGCCGAGGCAGCTCTCGATGAGGCCGAGATGGCCGCCGATGAGGCCATGAAGGCCGCTGAGGCAGCCGAAGCCGAGGCAGCCGCGGCAACGACGACGACCGTGGCGGCGATGGCAGAACCCGAACTGATCGAGGTCGTGGTCTCCGAGGACAGCGACATCTACAACTTCGACCCGAAGAACTCGGCGGGTGGTGAGTTCGACGCACCTGTGTTCACCACCATCTACGAGACGCTGGCCTGGACGAGCCCATCGGGCGACGTCCTGCCCCGCCTTGCTACCGACTGGACCATCTCCGAAGACAAGATGACCTACACGTTCAACCTGCGGGAAGGAGTCAAGTTCCACAACGGCGCCGACTTCACCGCGCACGATGTCGTGTACAGCGTCAACCGCGCCGTGAGCCAGGGGATCCCGATGGTGCAGCAGCGGGCCCAGAACCTGGAGAGCGTGACCGCAGTCGACGACTACACGGTCGTCTACCAGTTGAAGCAGCCTTCCACCGCGTTCCTCCTCAACATCGCGGACACCACCGGGCTGGGTTTCTCGTCGGTCCTCACGTCCACGGCGCCCGCCCACGGGACGACGCCCGTCGGGACCGGCCCCTTCACGTTCGTGTCCTACGTGCCCGGCTCGGAGTTGGTGCTGGACGTCAACCGTGACTACTGGGACCCCTCGGTCCTACCGTCGTACGACCGCATCCGGGTGAGGATCATCAAGGAAGACGCTTCGATGGTGGCTGCACTCCGCGCCAAGGAGGTGGCCCTGATCCATCCCACCGCCACCGCGACGGCCAGGACCCTGAGGGACGAGGCGGACTTCACGATCGTGGACACGGCGTCCCGCACCTTCTGGATCCATGCCAGCCGGGTGGGGGCGACCCGTGACGAGGCCGTGGTCAAGGCACTATGGCTCTCCATGGATCGTCAAGCCCTGGTTGACATCGCCTTCCTCGGCGAGGCGTTCCCGTGGTCGACCTCCCATCCGTCGGTTGCGTACGGCCTGGGACCCGACGACCTGCCCAACTACCAGCGGGACGTCGAGGCAGCCAAACAGATCCTGGCCGAGGCCGGTTACACGGACGGCGTCGACCTCGTGTTCACCTACCCGACCCGGGTCCCCTACGAGGACGTATTCTTCGAGGTCCTCCAGGCATCCTGGGCGGAAGCCGGGATCAACGTGACCCTCAATCCGGTGGAGCAGGCGGTCTGGATACCGAAGCTGATCAACGCGGACTACGACCTGTCGGCCACGGACCAGGGCTGGTACTCGAACCCCTACCGGTACGTCCTACCCAGGACCGGCTGGCAGGCTCCCCCAGAGGAGATCCTCCCCGAGCTGATCCCCGAACTGGACGCCCTGGCGGCGGCCTCCCAGGAGGAGCGGCCCGAGATCTTCCAGCGGATCCAGAGGCTTGAGGCCGAGAACGTGTACCCCTACACGGGCACCGTCTACGCCAACGCTTCGCATGTGTACCACAACGATCTGCTCGCCAACGCGGACCTGGGTACGTATATCACCGGCGACAAGCGGGTTCTGTACCTCTCGCTGGTTCCGGCTGGATAACTCGCAATCAGCGGCCGGGTGGGCTGCAACGGCCCACCCGGCCCCGGCCATCGCCTTTCAATGGAAGTAACGGAGGCCCCGGACCCGAGGTTCGACGGGACGATTCTGGCGGTCCGCGACCTCGTCACGGTCTACCCGACCCGGCTCGGTGTCGTTCCCGCCGTCGACCACGTCGGCTTCGAGCTCCGGGCGGGCGAGGTGCTGGGCATCGTCGGAGACTCGGGTAGCGGAAAGACCACCCTGGCCCGTTCCCTTCTTGGTCTGGTCGCCGCCCCGGGCCGGATTGAAAGCGGGGAGATCTTGCTACACGGCCGGAACCTGCTGGACTTCACCCCCGAGGAGATGAGACAGGTCCGCGGCACCGAGATCGCCATGATCTTCCAGAATCCGATCCGCTCCTTCCATCCCGGCTTCACCATCGGGTGGCAACTGACCGAGGCGGTGACGAGACATCAGCGGGTCTCCCGCCGGGAGGCCACCGACCGGGCCATCGAGGCGCTGACCTGGGTGGGTATGCCGGAACCGGCGGTGCGGATGAGGGACCATCCCCACCAGTTCTCGGGGGGGATGTTGCAGCGGGTGATGATCGCCATGAGCCTGCTGAACGAACCCGCGGTGCTCGTCGCCGACGAGCCCACCACCGCTCTCGACGTGACCATCCAGGCGCAGATCCTGGAGTTGGTCCAGAGGCTGGCCGTGGACCGGGGATTGGGGGTGATCCTGGTGACGCACAACCTCGGGATGGTGGCCAGCATCTGCGACCGGGTGATGGTTATGTACGCCGGCCAGATCGTGGAGGAGGCCTCGGTCGAAGACGTGTTCGCCCGTCCCGCCCATCCTTACACCGTCGGCTTGCTCGACTCCCAACCGGACCGGGCGACAGGCGCCAGACTGGAGGCCATGGCAGGCGGGTCGCCGACGATGACCGCCCTGCCCCCGGGGTGCAGGTTCGAGCCGCGCTGCGCCTATGCGGAGGCGGCGTGTTCCCAACCACCCGATCTCTGGGCCCTGAGCAGCGGCCAGACCGCCCGATGCTGGGTCAGCAAGCGACACGGCGGGCTACCTGCTCACCCGGACGCCGGGCCCGGCGCCGCCGGATCCGGAACCGGTTAGGCGACGGGATGGCCCTACTAAGGCTCGAAGGCGTCTCGGTTCACTTCCGGCTTCGCAGGCGCGGACGGGCGGGCGGGATCGTGCGCGCCGTCGACGGCGTGGACCTGACCATTAACGAGGGCGAGGTGCTCGGCATCGTCGGCGAGTCGGGCTGCGGGAAGACCACCCTGGGCCGGGTGATCGTCGGGTTGCAGCGACCCACTTCGGGTGACGTGGTGGTGCGGGGTGAGAAGCGGTCGCTCCGCCAGCGTCCGGGCGCCAACGCTCGAGCCGACGGCTTCCAGATGGTGTACCAGGACGCGGCCGGATCCCTCAACCCCTGGAAGCGGATCGGCTGGACCATCGCCGAGCCGCTCAGGAACGAGGGCATGAGGAAACCCGAGATGCGCGAGCGGGTTCTGGAACTGCTCGATCAGGTGGGCCTCCCCGATTCGATGATCGACCAGTACCCGGGTCAACTCTCCGGAGGGCAGCAGCAGCGGGCGGCCATAGCCAGGGCCCTGGCCGGGCGGCCCCGGCTGATCGTGCTCGACGAGGCGGTCAGTTCCCTGGACATGTCGACCCAGGCACAGGTCCTGAACCTGCTCAAGGACCTGGCGGAACGCCACGCGGTGAACTACGTGTTCATCTCTCACGACATCGCCGCGGTCGACTTCATGAGCGACCGGGTAGCGGTCATGTATCTGGGCAAGATCGTCGAGCTCGAAGACGCTCACGACCGCAAGAACCCGCTCGTCCATCCGTACTCCATCACGCTGCGGTCGGCGGTGCCGGTGCCGGATCCGGTCGTGGAGCGCCGCCGCAACCGCATCGTGCTGACCGGGCCGGTGGCCAGCGCTACCGAACTTCCTTCCGGGTGTCGCTTCCACACCCGTTGCCCGATCGCCCAACCGCTCTGTTCCGACGCCGAGCCGGAGTTGGTAAGCGCATCGCCAACCAGCCGGGTTGCCTGCCACTTCGCCGGGGAGTTCGACGGCCGTTACGCCGCGACCGGCGCCGGGACTCACGGGGCTTCGGCGTGATCCTCTTCACCGTCCGCAGGTTCGCCGAGGCGGTCGCCGTGCTGTTCGTGCTGACCTTCCTGATCTACGTGATCGGGACCATCGTCCCGGGTGACATCGCCCAGCAGATGGCGGGCATCGAGGGCGCCACGCCCGAGCGGATGGCCGAGATGCGGGCCCGTCTCGGGCTGGACCGCCCGCTGATGGTGAGGTACGGGGAGTGGTTGGGCAATGCGGTGAGGGGCGACTTCGGCCATTCGTTGTTCACGGAACGCAATATCGCCGCCGATGTCCGGCAGCAGTTCCCGGTGTCCCTGGAGGTGGCCTTCCTCAGCGTTCTGCTGGCGGTGATCATCGGCATCCCGCTCGGCGTGTACGCCGCCGTGAACACCGGCACGATCGTGGACAGGGTCCTGAGAGGCATCTCCCTGGTGTTCTTCTCGGTGCCGACCTTCGTATCGGGAGTCCTGTTCGTATGGCTGGGATCGATCGTCCTCAGGTCCTTCTACACGTCGTTCTACGTGCCGTTCACCGAGGATCCGATCGCCAACCTGCGGTCGATCATGTTGCCGTGCCTTGCTATCGCCCTTCCCACGTCCGCCTCGATCATCCAGATGACCCGCACCACGATGATCGCCAGCCTGCAGGAACCGTTCGTCGATACGGCCCGTGTCAAGGGCGCCAGGGAGAGCAGGGTCCGGTATATCCACGCGCTGCGCGCCTCGCTGGGACCCGTCGTCACGCTGATCGGCCTGCTGTTCGGCGCTCTCGTCGGTGGTCTGATCATCGTGGAGCAGATCTTCAACCTGCCCGGGCTGGGCCGCGGGGTATTGCTCGGCATCGCGGAACGTGACTTCCCGTACGTGATAGCGGCCACGCTGGTCATCGCCAGCGTCTACATAGTGGTGAACTTCATCGTGGACCTCCTCTACCCCATCCTCGACCCGAGACAGCGGGAACAGACATGACCACACCGCACCCACTGCCGGACGCTCTCTCGACGGTGGAGAGGCGGGGAGCCGGGGAGACCCCCGGGATCCGCAACGCTCGTTTCTGGCACCAACTCCGCGCCGTGGCCAGGCATCCCTCCGGAAGGTTCGGCCTTCTGCTGATCGCGCCCGTGCTGATCCTCGCCATCGCCGGACCGCTGGTGATCCACTGGGATCCCATCCAGATCAACCCGGCAGACTCCCTCCAGGGACCGTCCGCCCGGCACTGGTTCGGGACCGACCAACTCGGCCGGGACCTCGCCGCCCGGGTGGTGAGCGCCATCCCGGTGGTCATCTGGGTCCCACTCGGCGCGGTCATCCTGGCCGTGACCACCGGGAGCGCCATCGGCATCCTGGCCGGATACCGCCGGGGATGGCTGGAGAGGGTGCTGATGGCGGGAACCGACGTGCTGCTGGCGATGCCGGGCCTGCTTACCGCCATCCTCATCGTCGGCGTGTTCGGAGGCGGCTCCCGCAACATGATCCTGGCCATCGGAGTCATTTACCTCCCCCGCTTCACCCGCATCGCCCGCGGTTCCACCCTGGAGGTCCGCGGCCTCCCCTACGTCGATGCCGCCCGCCTGTCGGGCACCAAGCCGCTGGCCCTCGTCACCCGACACATCCTGCCGGGCATCAGCTCTCCCCTGTTCGTGATGTGCGTGCTCAGCCTGTCCACCGGGTTGCTGGTGCAGACCGCCCTGAGCTTCCTCGGTTTCGGCTTCGAGCCTCCCACCGCCGATCTCGGGAGGATGCTCGCCAACTCGGTCGACTTCCTGACCCTCGCCCCGTGGATGGCCATATCCCCCGCTCTGGTGATCACCCTGCTCATCCTGGCCTTCAACAACTTGGGCGACGCGGTCCGCGACGTGATGGACCCCGAGGTCGCCCGCTCCGCAGGCGCGGTCTGACCTCAGCCCGCACGCGAAAACCGCCATCTAGAGCGAGATCTAACTGCTCTCAAACAGCTAGTACCAATTGTCCAAATGGCTTACCGGCGCCGACCCTGACGGCCATCGTCCCGTGTCCTGTCCTGCCAGGGCGGCACCGGCCGCAAGACGGTGCACGTGTACAATCCGCTCACCGACAGGGGTGGACTTACGGGCGATCCGACTCAGATAACCGGCGCAGCATCGCTCGTGCGTGCCCTGGAACTTGAGGGGATCGACACGGTCTTCGGGTTGGTCGGTCACGGCAACCTCGCATTCGTGGACGCCCTGGCGGACAGCGACACGATCGACTACGTCACCGTGTTCCACGAGCAGGTGGCCGCCCACGCCGCCGACGCCTACTTCCGGGCGGGTGGACGGATCTCGGTCGTGACGACCACGGTGGGACCGGGATTCACCAACCTGATGACCGGACTCGGGGACGCCATGCTCGACTCGTCGGCCATGGTGGTGATAGCCGGGGGGATGCCGAGCGCCTACGTGGGGAAGGAGCCCCTCCAGGAACTCTCCTACTCGATCGACAACGCCCAGATCGACATCGCCCGCCCTCTCACGAAACGGATCATCCAGGCAACCGGCGCCGCCGAGCTCGCCAACCAGTTCCACCGGGCGGTGGGCTACGCGCTGGCGGGGTGTCCGGGCCCGGTCGTCCTGCAGGTCCCGCTCGACTTCTTCTCGGAATGGGTGGAGCCTTCGGTTGCCAGGCTCCGACCCTCACGGCCCGGCCGCAGCGGCCCCGATCCCACCGAGATGGAACGGGCGGCCGATCTGATCGCACGAGCCGAACGCCCGCTCGTCTTCGCCGGCGGCGGCGCCATCATCTCGCATGCCTCCGCGGCGGTGACGCGCCTCGCCGATGAGTTCGGGCTGCCGGTCGCCACAACCATGAGCGGGCAGGGGGCCATTGCCGAGAACCACCCGCTCTCGATCGGCTACACGGGCGTCGTGGGGACCAGGCCGGGCAACAATGCGGCGAGAAGGGCCGACCTGCTGGTGGCGGTCGGTACCCGGTTCCCGGAGATGGATTGCAACAACTGGAGGCCGGAGTACTTCACTCCCATCCCGCCCGCCAAGTTGATCCATATCGACATAGACCCCAACCAGATCGGCAAGATCTACCCCACTGACGTCGGCCTGGTCGGTGACGCCCGCCGCTCTCTCGAGGAACTGGCCGCCGCGCTGGGAGACCGCATGAACGGAGCAGACCCGTGGCATGGCTGGCGCGAGGAGTTGGCCGGCGAGAAGCAGACCTGGGCGGACGACCTCCATGAGGTCCGCACCACCCCCAGCTTCCCGTACGAGCCGGCCTACCTGGGAACCCTGCTGCGCGAGCTGCTGCCACCCGACACGATCCTGGTCACGGGGGTAGGAATCCGCCATGCCATTGGGCAGCACTACCCGTTCTTGAATGAGGGCACCCAGATCGTGGCCAGCGGGTTCGGGACCATGGGCCAGGAAGTAGCCGCTCCGATAGGAGTACGGAGGGCCCGCCCGGACGTGCCGGTGGTAGCCGTGGTGGGCGACGGGGCGGTGATGGCATGCCTCGCGGCGCTCCCCACCGCGGTGACGGCGGGCATCGACGCGGTCTGGCTGATAGCCGACAACACGGGTTACGCGTCGATCGCCCTTTACCAGAACAAGCACTACGGTCGCGACGCCGGCACCTATTTCAAGGACCACGAAGGGGTTTCCTACGATCTGGACTACGTAGCCTTCGCCCGCTCCTTCGGCGCCCGGGCGGAGCGGGTAACCGATCCGGACGACTTCCCCGGGCTTCTGTCCAGGGCCTTGGAGGAACGCGGCACCTGGGTACTCGAACTGCCGGTGACACCCTATCCCCGCATCATCGGATCAGGTCATTGGGATGTGAACGACATACTGGCGGCGGGTACCGAGAAGGGTCGGACCGGCTGACCTACCGTGCCCTTGGACGTGCGCATACGGACCGACCGGGGAGGATGGCGGAGTGACCGGAACGGGCCTGATACGAACGGTGCTAGGCGACGTAGCGCCCGAGCCCTGGGGGATAACCAACGCTCACGCCCATCTGGTCGGCGTGCCCGACACCTCCAAGCCACCCTTCGACACCACGGACGCGTCCGAGCTCACCATGACCCTCGACGACAGCCTCCCCGAATTGGAGGACTTCGCGGGCGCAGGCGGGTTCTGCCTGGTCGATCTGACCCCGGCTGGTATGGGACGGGACCCGGCGGCGCTCGTGCGGGCCTCGGAGCAGACCGGGATGCACATCGTGATGGGCACGGGCATCTATCACCACGCCCACCACCCCGGGTCGATCGCCGGCCTGGATGAGGCCGAGATCGCCGAGATGCTGGTCCGGGACATCGTCGAGGGGGTGGACGGCACCGGTGTGCGCGCCGGCATCATCGGGGAGCAGGGCACCTTCACCGGCCCGATGACCGAACGCGAGAAGGTCGTGTTCAGGGCCTCGGCCATGGCCGCGATGGAGACCGGAGTGGCGGTCACCACCCACACCCACCTGGGTCTCAACGCCCTGGACCAGATCGACGTACTCACGTCGGTCGGTCTGGCCCCCGAGCGGATAGTGATCGGACATCTTGACGACGGCGAGCCCGACCTCGACCTGATCCGCGAGATCATCAAACGGGGGGCTTGGGCACAGTTCGACGACATCGGGTACGAGTACTACACCGAGAGGCTCAAGGTCCAGATGACGACCGACGTCGTCCGGGCCGCCAAACTGCTCCAGTTGGCCGAGGAAGGCCTGGCCGGCCGGGTGATCCTCGCCAGCGACTTCGGCATGCAGCGGCATCTGCAGGTCCGGGGCGGACCGGGTCTGGTAGTACTCGCGGACGGGTTCCGCCGGACAGCTCTGGACGGAGGAGTCCCCGAAGAGGTGCTCGATCAGTGCATGATCACCAACCCGGCAACCGTTCTGACCATGCTGTGAAACCGACGCCTACTTCCCCGACCGGGCGGCTGCGCGCTGCTTGCCGGCCGAACGGGACCTTCGACGGAGCCGGCAGGAACGCCGGATCTCCGCGGAGCGGCTGACGGCATGCGCTCGCCGGGTCTGATCAGGACGGTGCGAGGAGACGTGCCGGCAGGCGACTGGGGTCTGACGAACGCCCACGCCCACCTGTCTCTGGGTGTGGAGGAGCAGGCGCATCCGGCCTGGACCGAGACGGCGGAGCGTTACGGCGATCACATGCTATCGATCGAGGACACCTTGCCGGAGTTGTGGGACTTCTCCAGGGCGGAAGGCACGTGCCTGGTCGAACTCACGCCGATGGGCATGGGACGAGATCCCGGCGCCCTGCTACGTGCATCGGAAGCAACCGGCGTACATGTCGTGATGGGAGCGGGCATCTATCACGAACCGTTCCATCCCGACCGCATCGCCGGCCTGACCGCCGACCAGATCGCCGAGATACTGGTAGGGGAGATCACGGAAGGTGTGGACGGGACGGGGATCCGGGCCGGGATCATCGGCGAACAGGGCACCTATACCGGACCGATGACCGAACGGGAGACAACCGTGTTCAGAGGCTCGGCGCTGGCAGCCGTCGAGACCGGGGTGGCGGTGTCCACTCACACGTATCTGGGGCGCAACGCCCTCGACCAGATCGACGTACTCACGTCGGTAGGGTTGGCGCCCGAGCGCATAGTCGTCGGGCATCTCGACGACACCGAGCCCGACCTCGAGCTTGTCCGCCGCATCGTCGGGCGGGGCGCCTACGCACAGTTCGACACCATCGGGTACGAGTACTACACCGAGACGCTCGGGGTGCAGATGACGACCGACCGCGTGCGCGCCGGAGCGTTGCGCCGGCTGGCCGAGGAGGGTCTGGCCGATCGGATCATCGTGGCCAGCGACCTATGCAGGAGACGACACCTCACGGTCAACGGCGGCCCCGGCCTCGCCCATCTCATCACCGGGTTCCGAACTCTGGCCATCGGAGAGGGTGTCCCGGCCGATGTTCTGGACCGGTGCATGATCACCAACCCGGCCTCTGTCCTGGCGATGGTCTGATGGCGGTCCCGAACGGGGGTGACGCGGCGATCGCGGCCCTGATCGAGGGCGGCGTCACCACCGTCTTCGGTATCCCGGCCAGCTACACCGTGGAGATCTACGACGCCATCGGCCGCCAGGGATGCATTAGGTCGATAGTGGCTCGCAACGAGCAGGCCGCCGCCTTCATGGCCGACGGCTACGCACGCCGCTCGGGCGAACCCGGGGTGGTGGTGGTCACCGGGGGTCCCGGACTCGGGAACACGGTCACCGGCCTGCAGACCGCGTACGCGGATTCGTCGCCTGTGGTGGTCATCGCCAGCGATCACAATCCGTCCCACCGCTGTGGCCGGCCCCTCGGACTCCCGCACGAAGCACTTGACCAGGCCGCGCTGGCGGAAGCCACCGGAGCGAAGGTGGTGCGGGCAGACACCGGCGCATCCATCTTCGCGGCCGTGGAGGAGACCCTGGCAGCGTGTCGTTCGGGGCGTCCCCGACCCGGGGTGGTGCTGATCAGTCGCGCCGCCCTGGAAGCACCGGAGACTCCACGCCCCGCTATGCGAGAGAAGCCCCGGCTGGATTACCCGACGGCTAACGGCGACGAGGTGGATCGGGTAGCCGGGCTTCTCGCTGCGGCTACCGACCCGGTAGTTCTGGCCGGCGCCGGGGTGTTACGGGGACGGGCAGAGCCTCAGCTGGCGCGCCTCCTTCACAGCACAGGTTTGCCGGTGGTTACGACGGTCGCCGGCCGCTCGTCGGCCGATCGGGACAGCGGCTGGGTCGGAGTCATGGACAATGCCGCCACCCGGGTCATCGTGGAACGGGCTGACCTGGTGCTGGCTCTCGGCACGAGCTTCGGATGGGCCTCCACCGCAGATTGGACGCTCCGCATCGGTGGCTCGCTCGTCCACGTCGACATCGATCCCGCCAGCCTCGGACAGCATTACGAGCCGGATCTGGCTATCGAAGCCGACGTCGGTCCCTTCCTCGCCTCGCTCGGAGAGGCGGTGGCCCGGCGCCGGACCCGCGCCGGCCGCCTCCGGACGGAGATCGACCCGGTGACCGCCTCCCATCCCTGGACCGATCCGATCGACAGGGTGCTGCCGTCCCGTGGCGTGACGATCTGCGGTGACGTGACGATGGCTTCGCGGTGGATCCCCGGTGGAGTGGCTCTGGGACCTGAGCGCCGGCTCATGACCCCTTGGAACTTCCAGACCCTCGGATGGGCATACGGAGCCGCCCTGGGCGTGCAGGCCGCCGCACCGGACGAGACCGTGCTGGCGGTGATGGGAGACGGCGGAGCTCTGTTCACGCTCGGGGAATTGGCTACTGCCGTGGAGCATGAGCTCCCCGTGTGCCTGGTGGTGTACAACAACCGCTCCTACGGGATCATCGCCGAGGTCCAGGACATGTACTGCGAGGGGCGCCGGTTCGGCGTCGACCTGGAACAACCCGACTTCACGGCCGCGGCGCGGGCATTCGGCATGAGTGCGTCGCGCGCCGACACCCCTGATGAGTTGGCGGCTGCTCTCAGCAAACATGTAGGAACCGGCGAGCCAAGCCTCATCGAAGCGCGACTCGGCATCGCCGACCTGGGCATCGATCCGGTCGACGGCCGGGACTAGTGAACGGCATAGCGCCACCAGACGACACGGCAGACAACTCCGGAGAAGCAAGATGAACCACACAGGCAACCCATCCGGTACCCCGGAGCTACCCAGGCTCGTCACCGAAGTACCCGGCCCCAGATCCAGGGCGATCTTCCAGCAGGATCAAAGCCTGCTTGCAGCCGGCAACTCCGCCGGTTCGCTCTGGTCGGAACTGGCAGTGGTGGAAGGACGCGGCGCCATGATCCGGGACGCCGACGGAAACTGGCTCCTCGATGCGTGCGCCGGCACCGTGGTGATGAACCTGGGCCACGGGCACCCGGCGGTGGCGACCGCTCTCGGGGAACAGGCCCGGCTGCTGACCCACTTCTACGACTTCGCCACCGAGGTCCGGGTGCGTTTCGCAGAACTCCTCAGGAGCACCCTGCCCGAAAGGTTCGATGCCTTCCACCTCGCCAACTCCGGGAGCGAGGCCGTGGAGGCGGCCCTCCGGACCGTCCGCTCGGCCACGGGACGCCACGAGGTGATCGCCTTTCACAACGGCTACCACGGACGGACGCTGGGGGCGCTCTCTCTCACCTCGGGCGCGGGACGAGAGGGCCTCGGACCGTTCCTGCCGGGCGTGGTGCATGCGGTGGCCCCCGATCCGATGGAAACGCCGCACCGGAGCGAAGCCCAACGGGTCGAGGCATGCGCCCGGCACCTCGACCGGGTGGCGGGGCAGGTACTGGCCGGCCCACCCGCCGCGGTCATCATCGAGCCCATGCAGGGAGCCGGGGGCATGATTCCCGTCCCCGCCGCCTTCCTCGAGTCCGTCAGGGCTTTCTGCGACCGGACCGGGGCCCTGCTCATGTTCGACGAGATACTGACCGGAGGCGGCCGCACCGGCCGGCTCTGGGCCTACCAGCACTCCGGCGTGGTGCCCGATCTCCTCCTGCTCGGCAAGGGCATCGGCGGAGGCTTCCCCCTTGGGATCGTGGCCGGTCCCCGGCACGTCATGGACGCCGGTCCTGGTGCGCAACCCACCCACAACAGCAGCACCTTCGGCGGCAACCCGCTCGCCTGCGCATCGGGTCTCGCTGCGCTGACCGCTTTGCTCGAAGAGGGCCTGGTGGACAACGCCTCCCGCGTGGGCGAACACCTCGTCAACGCGCTCGGAGAGCGCCTGGCACAGCGTCGCAACGTGGCGGACGTCCGGGGACTGGGCCTGGCCATCGGTGTCGAGATGGTCCGCGATCGGGCTACCCGCACCCCCGTATCCGGTGACTTCATCCGCGAGGTGCTGCGGGGTCTCCTGCGCAGGGGCGTCGTGATATCCAGCACCGGCCACGTGATGAGGATCACCCCTCCCCTATGCCTGACGATCCCCCAGGCCGAGTACATAACACATGCCGTCGGGAGCACGCTCGCCGAGCTCGAGCGGGATTGAGCCGATCCACCCATTCGCGCGTCCCGAGCCGGGCCGACCGCTCCCGAGTTCAGACCGCCGAGTACCCCCCGTCGACCACCAGGTCGGAGCCGGTGACGTAGGAGCTGTCATCCGACGCCAGGAACAGGACAGCCCTGGCGATCTCCTCGGGTTCCGCCCAGCGCTGCATCGGTATGTGGGGAAGGAACAGGGAGCGCCGCTCCGGGTCATCCCAGGACGAGCGACCCATCTCGGTCATCGTGAATCCCGGCACCACCGTATTGACCCGGATCCCGTACCTGGCGTACTGGGCGGCGGCGGTCCTGGTGAGGAGGCGGACCGCTGCCTTCGAGGCCGCATAGGCAGGGGCCTGGGCCTCGGACAGGTCCGGGTAGATGGCTCCGAGCATGCCCATAACCGACGACACGTTGATAATCGACCCGGATCGCTGGCCCTTCATCACCGGCAGGACGGCGCGGATTCCGAGGAAGGTCCCGGTCAGGTTGACATCGTTGACCCGGTTCCATTCCTCGAGGGGGGTGTCCGCGAAGGAGGACCGGTAGCCGGTCCCGGCGTTGTTGACCAGCACGTCCAGTTTCCCGAAGCGATCGACCGTCTCCTCCACAGCCCGCTGCCAACTCTCCTCCCGGGTCACGTCGAGAGCGACGAAAGACGCCGTTCCCCCCTTTGACGAGATGGAGGCCGCTACTCGCTCCCCCGCCTCGGTTTCGATGTCACCGACCACGACTGTGGCCCCTTCCCCGGCGAACAGGACTGCTTCGGTAGCGCCCATGCCCCGGGCAGCTCCGGACACGAACACCGCCTTGCCTTCGAGCCTCACCTGTTCTCCTCACTTCCGGTTGCCCACCCCAGATTCTGTCTCCGGTTCGCCAACCCCGGTCCTCCCAGGCTAGAACTTCAGTGTGAAGACCAGGGCCCTCTGCACGATCGCCGTCGTGGTTGCCTCCCTGATGGGGAGCTGCCGCGCCGCCCCCTCGCCCACCACCGTCCAGACGTCGGACACGCTCGCGACGGCCACCGTGGCGACCACCGCCCCCAGCCCCCCAACGGCCTCGGCCGCGACCACCCACGCAACCAACACCCAGGCCTCTGCCGGGCCGGTATTGGATGGAGCCGCGGAGGAGTGTGACAGCTTCACCATCGCCCTCGACCGGCTCGTCTTCATCCGGCTACAGCCCATCGTCGAGGAGGCCGCTGACCTGCTCCACTCAGCACCCGACCACGTCGACCCCGCGGAGGTGGCGACCGGGCTGATGGAAGCGAGCCGCCGACTCTTCGGGCTGGTCGAGGAGCTCGATCTGATGGGAGTTCCACCAAGGGAGATCGTGGATCTGCTGCTGTCGATAAGGGAGGGCATCCTGGCATACGCCGCCGGTTTCGACGAGGGATCCCGAGGATGGGCATCGGGCGACGCAGAGTTGATCGCGGAGGCACGGGCCGATGTCCTGGAGGCGTCGGCGGTTCTGACCGAATTCTTCGGATGGCAACTCTGCCCCTGAGGAGATAGTCGGGGCCGCGACGCAGCCCGCCGGTGCCGGTTCGGGTAGGGTCGAAGCAGCGACGGGATCGACCGACCGGGGAGACGACATGGCGTTGCAGGTAATGACCGTGCGAGGGCCGGTCTCACCGGATGAACTGGGCCACACCCAGATGCACGACCACATTTTCGCCGACATCTCTTGGGCCCGGCACCGCTGGGTGGCCATGCCGATCACGGACGAAGTCCAGATGACCGAGGAGGTCGGGTTCTACAAGGACGCGGGCGGGGGCACTCTGGTCGACTGCGGATTGGAACACATAGGCCGGAAGCCGGTTGAAATGCGGCGGATCTCCGAGACCACCGGCGTGCACCTCGTGATGGGAACCGGCTTCTACCGGGAGCCCTACTACCCCGAGTTCGTCAACAAGTGGACCACCCGCCGGCTCGCCGAATACATCGTCAACGAGATCGAGAACGGCTGGGCCGACACCGGCATCCGCCCGGGCATCATCGGCGAGATCGGCATCGACAAGCGCTGGGTGCAGGGGGTCGAGGAGCGGGTCATCCGCGCCGCCGCCCGGGCTCACCATGCCACCGGCCTGGCGATCACCACCCACACCCCGCCGCACACGGCTCTGCTCTTCCACGAGATCCTCCAGGAAGAGGGGGTGCCACCGGACCGCATCATCTTCGGGCACCTGGACAACACGCTGGAGATGGACGAGTTGGAGCGCATCGCCCAGACCGGCGCCTACATCCAGTTCGACCTGATCGGCATCGAGTGGATCAACGCAGACCACCGGCGCGCCCGGTTCCTCGCCGAGTTGGTCCGTCGAGGTCACAGGGACCGGCTGCTGGTGGCCCAGGACATGCCCGCCCGCCCGCGCCTGATGACCAACGGCGGCCACGGCTACCGGCACCTCATCGACAACTTCCTGCCGATGCTCCGCAACGAGGGACTCGACGAGGAGACCATCCACCAGATCACCCACACCAACCCCGCCCGAGCCCTCGCTGTGGACAGCGCCGACTGAGAACTTGTGCATCCCTCCCGGAGGTCATGGCCTCTTCTCGCTCTCGAGCGAGGGCCCCGGTAGGCGACCGGGCCGGTAGCCTGTCGGTGCCGATGGAGTCGCCAATCCGTGTACCTTGCCTCGGGCTGCTCGCGGCTTTGGTTGCCGTAATCGTCCTAGCGAGCTGCGGAGGCGACTCGACACAGGAGTCAACTTCCACCACCGCCGCAAGCAGCACGACAACAACTGCCGGCAGCACGACAACGACCACCACTGCCACCAGTACGACGACCGCGCCATCCGAGACCACGGAGGCTCCCGCCGATTTCGATGTCAGCGTGGATGCGTACACCGATTGGGGAGAGGTGTTCAACGCTCTCACCACCACCGAACAGGAGTGCATCCGCGACACCTTCGATGCCGACTTATTGGAGTCGGTACTGGACCGATCGGTCATGTCGGAGTCGGACACCCCGGAGGCTTGGGAGATCTCGATGTTCTCGTGCCTCGCCCCTCAAACTGCCCGAGCCGTGTTCCTCGCCTTATTGGTCGCAGGGATTGAGAAGGATGGTGCATTCCGGGCAGACGCGGATGCGCAGGCCTGCCTGGATGAATGGGTAGCCGGGATCGATGTGTTTGCAACGATGGTGGCCCTGTCGGCTGATGACGCCGGGGCGGCAGGGGAAGTTACCACCGCGTTCATGAGATGTCATCCAGATCTGTTCATTTCCTCCATGCTCGAGCAGACCGGCATGACCCTCGAAGACCTCAACGAGGAAGAAGCAACCTGCCTCCGGGAATGGGCAGCCGGCACCGACTGGGCAACCCTCCTCGCAAGCTCCACCGACGACCCTTCGTTTCTGGGAGACTTCGTCCCCGACCTGATCGCATGCGCCCCCGACCTGTTCATCTCATCCATGCTCGAGGACACCGGTCTGACCCTTGACGACCTCAGCGAGGAAGAAGCAACCTGCCTCCGGGAATGGGCAACCGGCATCGACTGGGCAACCCTCCTCGCCGGAGACGACTTCGCGGTCCTCCTGGACTTCCTCCCCGACCTGTTTGCGTGCGCCCCCGACCTGTTCATCTCATCCGTCCTCGAGGACACCGGTCTGACTCTCGAAGACCTCAGCGAGGAAGAAGCGTCCTGCCTCCGGGAGTGGGTAACCGACTTCGATTGGTCGACCCTCTTCACCGGCTTCGCCGACGATTCCATGTATCTGTTCGAGCTGCTGGAGTGCGTGCCCGACCTATCGTGGTCGGAGCCCGGTGACCTTCCTTGGGGCCAGGTGATCGAAGAGGCAACACCCCTTGGGATCGGTGTGGTCTTCCAAGGCGAGTTGGACGACGAAGGCGACAGCGACTACTTCATCTTCGAAGCCGAAGAAGGCGAGTTCTACCAACTGGACGTAACCCTCGGAACCCTCGAAGACTCCGTACTGGACCTATACGACGCAGACGGCATCTGGCTGGACGCCAACGACGACTATGGCGACTCGACCGCGTCGCGGCTCGTATGGGACGCGCCCGCCACCGGCACCTACTATGTCCAGGTAGCCAGCTTCGACACCGGCACCGGCACCTACACGCTCACGATCTCAGGCATCACGGACGATCACGCGAATTCGGCAGCCAACGCAGTGCCGGTCGAGATCGGAATGACAGCCCGAGGCGCGATCGACTACGAAGGCGACGGCGACTACTTCATCTTCGAAGCCGAAGAAGGTGTGTTCTACCAACTGGACGTAACGCTCGGAACCCTCGAAGACTCCGTACTGGACATCTTCGACACCTACGGCATCTGGCTGGACGGCAACGACGACTCCCCCGAATCCACAGCCTCCCGGCTCTATTGGACCGCACCCGGCACCGGCACCTACTACGTCCGGGTGACCGGCTTCGACGTCAGCACCGGCACCTACACCCTCACCATCGCCGTCTCGGACATCGTGGACGACCACCCCGATTCGACTACCGACGCAACACCGGTGGAGATCGGAGTGGCAGCCCATGGCGCTATTGACTACGAAGGCGACAGCGACTACTTCACCTTCGAAGCCGAAGAAGGCGAGTCCTACCAACTGGACGTGACCCTCGGAACCCTCGAAGACTCCATACTCGAACTGTTCGACGCCGACGGGATCTGGCTGGACGCCAACGACGACTTCGCCGAATCGACAGCCTCCCGGCTCGTATGGCTCGCACCCGGCACAGGCACCTACTACATCCTGGTAGGCAGCTTCCGCACCGGCACCGGCACCGGCACCTACACCCTCACCATCGCCACCGCCCTGTAGCGTCGTCTCGCTCCGGGCTTGCTCCGGTCTCGACGGATCGCTCCTGATCAGTCGGGTGGTCTTCGCCTACCACGGCGCGCCATCACCAAGGAAAATGGAGTCCCACTATCTCGGACGCCGGCCGGTCCCTCCATGTATGATCAAAATTGAGACCACTCCGGGGTCAGGTGGAGCAAGTGGACGTTCTTACCCGGGGTCCGGACGAAGGGAAAACGATGTACAAACACCGACCAGGCCGATGGCTGGCAGTGTTATTGACACTGGCTGTGTTCGCCGTCGCTTGCGGCACGGACGACGCGGACGATGCACCCGCAACCCCGGCGGCCCCTGCGACCACCGCCGCGCCCGCGGAGACAACCGCCACGACTGTGGTGGAGGTGGGAACGACCACCACGACCGCGGCGCCGGCGGGTGAGACCACCACGACGACCGCCGCTCCCACGACCACCACCGAGGCGATGGCCGAACCCCTGACGGGCCGCGAGGCAACCGTCGTGATCGGCAAGAAGATGGATGGCGACACCAAGTTCGATCCGGCCCGGGCCTTCGAGGAACTGTACGTGCTCGTGCTCGGATCCGTGTACAACAACCTCGCGCAGTGGGCGCAGACCGATACCGGCTACGACTACCAGACGCTGCTTCCCGAGTTGGCCACCGAGTGGTCGTCCAACGCGGACGCTACCCAGTGGACCTTCACGCTGGATCCGAACGCCCGCTTCCACGACGGGTCACCGGTCACCTCTGACGATGTGGCGTTCTCGTTCATGCGGCTGAAGAACGTAGCCGCCACGCCGTCCTACCAGGCGGCCAACCTCGACAGCGTCGACACGCCCGACCCCCAGACCGTCGTGGTCAACCTGGCCGCACCAGACGCTGAGTTCCCGGGCCTGACCACCGCCGCCGCTTTCAGCATCCTCAACAGCGAGTTGGTGATGGCCAACGGCGGCGCGGCCGGGGAGGATGCCTCGGAGACCGACACAGCCGGCGAATGGCTGGCCCTGAACAGCGCCGGATCCGGTCCGTTCACCTTCGACTTCTCCGAACCGGGCAGTCGCCTCGAGATCGTCCGCGTGGACGATTACTGGGGAGGCCCGCCCGCCGTCATGGAGCGGATCATCATGGTGAACATCCCCGAAGCCCAGTCGCGCATCGACGCGCTGGCCCGGGGCGACATCGACCTGGCATGGACGGTGATCCCGCACCAGGCCGCTACGTTGGGAGAGGACTACACGATCCTGCAGGCCAACACCAACCACTGGTACTACGTGATATTCACGACCGATGCGGAGAACAACAACGCATTCGTGGCCAACCCGACGGTCCAGAAGGCGCTCAAGTACGCCATCGACTACGACGGCCTCCAGCGACTCTGTCCCGGATACACCGCCAATCGGGTGTACGGCCTGGCGCCGATGCGCCTGGGAGGCATCACGGAAGGCTACGAGCGTGACCTGGACAAGGCCAAGGAACTGCTGGCAGAGGCGGGCTATCCCGATGGCTACGACGATCCTGAGAACCCGATCCGTCTCCAGACGTTCCAGTGGAGCGGTTTCTGCCCCGGATTCGGTGACGTGGCCCAGAAGCTGGCCGCCGACTTCGCCGACATCGGTGTCAAGACCGAGGTGCAGATCCGCGATGTGGGCGTGTTCTTCACCGACTTCCGCAAGGGCGACCTCGACATCAACGTGAGCGACTGGTTCCCCGACTTCCCGTCGGCGATGAACTCGGCGGCGGTGTCGTTCGCGGACGGATTCATCAACTGGCAGCGGTCGCTCTGGCCCGACAATGCCGAGGGCTGGCCTCTGTATGACGAGATCAAGGCGGCAGGTGACGCGGCGCTGGCGTCGGTCGATCCGGCGGAGCGGTTGAGCCTGCTGAACGACGTGGAGCGGTTGAGCTTGGAAGCCAACCCGACTCACCTGATGGTCGAGATTCCCGAGTGGTACCCGCACGTCAACACGTTGACCGGCGTCTACTACCACGCCGTCCACCGGTTTGAGCCATACCGGATGGGGCGGTCCCGGTAGTCGAGGTCTCACGGGAGACCGCACAACCCCATCGGGGGGCGGCCGGCCGGTCGCCCCCCGATCCCCATCTCGTACGACTGAAGCCATGACCCGGAGGAGTTGACATGCGCTGGTTCGTACTGCGGCGCCTGGCCCTGGCTCCGCTCGTGCTGCTGGGCATGACCTGCATCACCTTCTTCGTGTCCCAACTGATCCCCATCGACCCGGTCGCCGCCTACCTGGGAGGTCGGGGCGCCGCCCAATCCGACGCGGCTGAACAGGCCATCATCGACGCCCTCAACGCCCGCTGGGGATGGGACAAGCCGATCCCGGAGCGCTACTGGATCTACCTGACCAACCTACTCCAGGGTGACATGGGCGAATCGAGCCACTCGGCGCGAGCCGTCAGCACCGACCTCGCCAACGTGGTGCCCCCCACGATCGAGTTGGTCGTGGCGGCCTTGATGGTCGCGCTCGTGTTCGGCATCCCGCTCGGCGTGTTCGCGGCGGCGCGCCGGGGAGGCGTCTGGGACGAGTTCTTCAAGGTGGCCTCCACCCTGGCGATCTCGGTACCGGTCTTCTGGCTGGCCATCGTGGGATTCACCGTGTTCTACGGGCGGCTGGGGTGGGCGGCAGGGCCCGGACAGCTGGACATCTTCATGCGCCCGCCTCCGGACGTGACCGGGATGGTCACCGTCGACTCCATACTGACCGGCCGCTGGGACGCCCTGTTCGACACCCTGCACCACCTGGCGTTCCCCGCCCTGGTGCTGGGTCTGGTGATCGGCTTCTACTTCGCCCGGGTGGTCCGTTCGGAGATGGTCGACGCCTTGGAGTCGGACTACGTCCGCACCGCTCGCGGCAAGGGCCTGCGCCGCCGCCTGGTCCTCTATCGCCATGCTTTTCGCAACGCCGTCATCCCGGTGATCACCCTGTCGGGGCTTGCCTTCGGTTCGCTGCTCACCGGGATCATCGTGGTGGAACGCGTGGTGGGCTGGCCCGGACTCGGCTCGTACGCCTTCACGGCGGCCACGCGCCTGGACCTCAACGCCCTCTCCGGCGTGGTGCTGGTGATCAGCCTGGCCTACGTACTGGCCAACCTGGCGGTCGACCTGCTGTACACGGTGGCCGACCCGCGGGTACGCGACGGGATGAGTTCGTGACCTTGAGCCGGCTTCGCCGCCTGGAGGAGGCGGTAGCGCCCACCCGCCTCTCCACGACCCTGGAGTCGCTCCGGCCCCGCACCTTCCTCGAGTTCTACGGCCTGGGCGTGATCGTGGTGATGGTGGCGGCCATCGCCGCCGCGCCCCTCATCGCCCCCGACCCGCTCGCCCAAGATCTGACGTCGGCCCTGGCCGGTTCGAGTGCCGAGCACTGGCTGGGCACCGACAACCTGGGCCGTGACCTGTGGGCGCGGATCCTCTACGGGGGTCGCGTGTCGGTGGTGATCGGCGTCTTCGTCCTCCTGACGGCGGGCGCCGTCGGCGTCCTCTACGGCGCGGTGTCCGGATATGCCGGTGGCATGGTCGACGCGGTGATGATGCGGATCGTAGATATCTTCCTGTCGTTTCCCTCCATCATGCTGGCCCTGCTCATCTCCGCAGCGCTGGGACCCACCATCCGCAACGTGATCATCGCCATCGCGGCAGCCTGGTGGCCGGTCTACGCCCGGCTGATCCGCGGCCAGGTCATCGTGGTGAAGGAACGCGAGTTCGTTACCGCCTCCAGGGCATTGGGAGCGGGGCCGATGCGGAACCTGCTGCTTACGGTCCTGCCCAACAGCTTCGGGGTGATGAAGACGATCTTCGTCCTCGACATCGGCTACGCCATCCTGGCAGGATCCACCCTCGGCTTCCTGGGACTCGGAGTCTCGGCGCCGACCCCCGAGTGGGGGTACATGATCCGCGAGGCCCTCCAGTACCCCACCCACTGGTGGTTCATCCTCAGCCCCGGCCTCGCTCTGCTGCTGTTCGTATCGGCCATCAACTTCGCCGGGGGTATCGTGACCCGGTCGGTCCATGAAGACCCCGGTCGCTGAGTCCCGCTCGGGGGCAGCCTCTCCGGGTCCGGACCGGCCCATACTGTCGGTGAGGGATCTCGACGTCACCTTCCGAGCAAGAGCGCCGGTGCTGGCGGTGCGAGGGGTCTCGTACGACCTGGCGGCAGGCGAACACGTCGGCCTGGTCGGCGAGAGCGGATCGGGCAAGAGCGCCGGCGCGCTGGCGCTCGTGCGGCTGCTACCCGACTACGCCGATGTGTCCGGGACGGTGATGCTGGACGGCGTCGATCTGTTGCGGCTCAACGAGCGCGAACTGAGGGCCGTACGGGGTGACCAGGTTGGGATCGTCTACCAGGACCCCTTCAGCTCCCTGAACCCGGTGCTGACGATCGGCAAGCAGCTCACCGAGGTACTGAGCAAGCACAAGGGACTCGGGATGAGGGCGGCGCGCCGGCAGGCGGCCCGGCTGCTGGAGACGGTGGGGGTTCCCAACGCGGAGGAGCGCATCTCCGACTACCCCCACCAGTTCTCCGGAGGCATGCGGCAGCGCGCCGTCATAGCCATGGCGGTGGCGCCCCGGCCCGCACTCCTGATTGCGGACGAGCCGACCACCGCCCTCGATGTCACCGTGCAGGCCCAGATCCTGGAATTGCTCCAGGAACTCACCTCCGACCACGAGACAACGATGCTGCTCATCACCCACGATCTGGGAGTGGTGGCCGGCGTCACACAGCGGGTGATGGTCATGTACGCGGGGCGCATAGTCGAGTCCTCCTCCACCGCCGATGTGTTCACGAGAGCGTCCCATCCCTATACGGTCGCTCTTCACAGATCCCTGCCCCGGATCGATGTCCGCCAGGAACGGCTCGTGACGATCGAGGGCCAGCCTCCCGACCCGACCCAACCCGTCAGGGGATGTCCCTTCGCTCCCAGGTGCCCTTCCAGAATCGATCGATGCGCCGACGAGGACCCGCCGTTGATGACCATCCCTACCGCCCGGCGCGCCGCCGCCCGGGGCTGGGACATGCCGTCGATCCTTGAGCGGGACGGAGACCAGGTTCCCGGGCCGGCGAGTCCCCACCTGACCGCCTGCTGGAACCCCCCGGAACCGGCGGACGACGAACGCGGACCGGCCCGATGAGCACCGAGCAGGTGGCCAGTCCGGCCCTGGTCGAGGTCCAGGACCTGAGGGTCTGGTTTCCGGCAGGGCGCGGATCGTCAGCCAAGACCGGTGGCTCCATCAAGGCGGTGGACGGGATTTCGTTCACCGTCCGGCGCGGTGAAACCCTTGGTCTCGTGGGTGAGTCGGGATGCGGCAAGACCACGACCGCCCGAGCCATCCTCAAACTCCTGGACCCGACGGAGGGAAGCATCCTGTTCGACGGCGTCGACCTGTCAACCGTCTCGCGTCGAGAACTGCGGCTGATGCGCCGCCGGATGCAGCCGGTCTTCCAGGACCCGTTCTCCAGCCTCAACCCGAAGCGGACGGTGGAGCGGATAGTCGCCGAGCCGCTCGTCATCCATCGCCAGGGGACCCCGTCGGAGCGCCGGGAGAGGGTCGCCGATCTGCTCGAGACGGTCGGGCTACCACCCGACGCGGCGGGCCGTTACCCGCATGCCTTCAGCGGAGGCCAGCGGCAACGCATCGCCATCGCCCGGGCCATGGCCCTCCGACCGGACCTGATCATCGCCGACGAGCCCGTCAGCGCTCTCGACGTCAGCATTCGCGCCCAGATACTCAACCTGCTGAGCGATCTCCAGCAGGAGTTCCACCTGACCTACCTGGTCATCGCGCACGACCTCGCCCTCGTTCGGCAGGTGACCGACCGGGTGGCGGTCATGTACCTGGGAAAGATCGTCGAACTGCGACCCACAGAGGACCTCTACCGGCGGCCGCTCCACCCGTACACGGTGGCACTCCTGTCTTCGGCGCCCATTCCCGACACCGAGGCCGAAGCGACCCGGCAACGTATCGTGTTGGAGGGTGATGTACCCAGCCCGGCCGATCCGCCGGCAGGCTGTCGCTTCAACACCCGATGCTGGCTCCGGCGAAATCTGGGAAACCCGGAGATCTGCACCACCGAAGCACCCCCGTTGGCGCAGGTACAGGACCACGGCGCGTCCGGCGTGGTGGCGTGCCACTTCCCAGAGGCGGTGGAGGACTCACCCGAACGTAGGGAGACGTTGGTAGCTCTCACCGGTTCGAGGGCTTCCTCCCCCGATGAGGGCTCTACCCCGGACGTCGGCTAGCCGAGCATCTCCCCGCGATCCACCACCGCGACCTCGCCCGTGATCGAGTCGTTGGCCAGCAGCCCCATAAGGGACCGGACCACGTCCTCCACCGGTATTACAGGCACCGCACCTGACCGGAGCTCTCGGGCGCGGTCGGGAGGCACGTGGCGGTCTATCCATTCGGTGAGCATCCAACCCGGCGCGATGGCGTTGACCTGCACCTCGGGCGCCAGCGCCCGGGCCAGGCAGCGGGTAAGCGACACCAGCGCAGCCTTCGACACCACGTAGGGGATGGAGCTACCCGCGCTGGTGAAAGCGGAATTGGAGGCCACGTTGATGATCTTGCCCGCACCCCTGGATCGCATCCCGGGCGCCACCGCCCGGGAGCACAGGAACGCACCCGTGACGTTGACATCCATGATCCGCCGCCACTCCTCCGCGGTAACCGCCCCCAGGTCGGGGAAGGCAACGTAGCGGGTGGTGCCCGCGTTGTTGACGAGGATGCTCACCGGTCCCAACTCCTCCTCGACCGACGCCACCATCGAAGAGACCGCCGAACCGTCGGTGATATCGGCCCGGACTGCTACGGCGGTCCCTCCGCGGTCGCTGATCTGCCGGGCTACCCGCTCCGCCTCTGGACGCGACCTCGAGTAGTTGACGGCTACCGAGACACCGGCCCTGTCCAGCGCGAGGGACGTCGCTCGACCGAGACCGGTGCCCCCGCCGGTCACCAGCGCCACCTGCCCGTCCAGATCCACGCTCTACCCCGCCGACGCCCGGGTAGAACCGCGCCGGTACGCGTCGATTCCACCGAGAAGACGGTCCACGTCGCCGGGAGTGTTGTAGAGATGGGGATCGGCCCGGACCCGGTCGTCCTCGGGGTATCCCCACACATCCACGCCCAGCCTCCGCAGATGGCGGCACAACGGCACTGCCCCGTCGAAGTGGAAGGACACCACCCCGCCCCGCTCGGTCCGGCTCGCCGGGGTCAGCACATGGATTCCCCGTTCGGTCAGCCCATCGATCATCTGCCCGGTCAGTTCCAGAACATGCCGTTCGATGTCCGGTATGCCCGCCTCGATGATGATGTCCAATCCTCTGCGCGCGGCCGTGATGCCCGGCAGATCCGCGAGTCCGATCTCGTGGCGCACCGCACCGGGCCGGTACGAGAGGTTGGCAGGCTCGTCCGGCCCGCCGTCCTGGTAGGTACCCACGTAGCCGACGTGGGGCGGCGCCAGAGACTCGAGGTGCTCCCGGCGCGCGTAGAGGTATCCCAGCCCGGGCGGACCGAGCAACCACTTCATCAGCGTGCCGCTGATGAAGTCGACACCGGCATCCGTGGCATCGATGGGAACGGCGCCCGCCGACTGGGCGGCGTCGACGATGAGGTAGCCGCCACAACTGCGGGTGAGTTCGGCCAGCTTGCGGAGGTCGTGGCGGAAGCCGGTACGGGGGGCCACGTGAGAGACGAGCACCGCGATGGTGTTCTCGTCCACGAGGTTTTCGATCTCTGTCATCCGGGTGGAGGACGGTCCGTCGGGAACCGAGCGGACCTCGACCGGGCGGCGGTTCGGCAGCAGCCAGGGCCAGACGGCGCTCGGATGGGAGGTCGGGTCCGTGACGATGTTGGCACCGGGCGGCGGTTCGATCATCTGGACCGCCAGGTTGGACCCTCGAGAGGTATTGTCGACGATGGCTATCTCACCGGGATCAGCACCCAGCACCGTCGCCAGCCGGGCCTTGAGGATCTCCCACTCGTCGAAGTAACGCGCCCTGTGATACGCCGGATCGAACATCCATCGATCGGACCACCGGTCGAGGGCCGCCTTGACCGGGATCGCAGCCGGGGCAAGACCCCCGGCGAAGAGGTAGGCGCGGGTCTCGGTGATCGGGAAGAGAGACCGGTACCGCTCCGTCAGGACCATGCGGGCACCTCGATCAGGGTCGGACCGTCGGTTGCCAGGGCAACCTCCACTGCGTCCGCCAGATCGGGGGGCTCGTCCGCGCGCGCCCATGCCGCGCCGTAGGCGGAGGCCAGGGTTGCCAGGTCCGGTACGAGCAGGTCGGTGGCGAACGGCTCGAACCCTCGTTCCCGCATCAGGCGGCTTATCTCACCGAAGGCCCGGTCGTTCCAGACGACCACCGGAAGCGTCAGCCGGTGCTGGGCAGCCACCATCAGCTCGGACATGGTGAACATGAACCCGCCGTCCCCGACCAGCGCGGCCACCGCTCTGTCGGGCCGGGCGATCTTGGCGCCGATCGCGGCGGGCAGCGCGTATCCCAGAGTGGCCAGACCGGACGGGTTCATCCATGTCCGCGGTCCGGGGAGGTCGTAGAAGGGGAAGGCGCCGAATCCGGCCACCATCGCCACGTCCAGGGCGAGGGAGGACTCCTCGGGCATAGCCGTCCGCAGGGCTCGGATCCAGGGAAGGTAGGTCCGGCCCATGACCAACGCCTCCTTCTCGGCCGCGTCGCGGACATGGGCCGCACGGGAAGCACCCACCCGGGGGCTCGAACCCGCCACGGAGTCGAGCATCATCGCCAACGCCGTCCCGGCCTCCCCCACCACCGCCGCGTCCACCGGGTGGTTGCGGCCGACCTGGTCCGGGTCGATGTCGACCTGTACCAGCTTGCCACCCAGTTGCAGCGGGCCCAGCCAGAAGTCCGCCGGGCTCAACTCCGTACCCACGGCCAGCACTACGTCACACCCTTCGAGGAAACGCGCCACCGAGCTGTAGACAACCAGCGAAGCCTCCAAAGGATGGCCGCCCGGGACCACCCCCTTCCCGTTGAGCGTGGTCGCGATGGGCGCGTCAAGGCGCTCGGCGATCGCCAGCACCTCCTCGACCGCACCTTGAGCGCCGCCCCCCGCCACGATGGCGGGCGCCGCGGCCGAACCGAGCAGTCGGGAGGCCCTCATAACCGCTTGCCCGTCCGGAGCGGGTGGATCCTCGGCGGGTGCGGCCGGAATCGGGGCGGAGGTCGCCGCCTCCTGCACGTCTACGGGAATGGCCAGGCACACGGGTCGGGGCCGCTCGGTCCTGAAACGCCGGAACGCGTCGTGCACGGCCTGCGCCACCTCGTCAGGCGAGAGCACGAGCCGAGGCCGGTCGGTGATGCCCTCCAGGACGCTCTCCTGGGAACGGAGTTCGTGCGAGTGACCCCTGCCGCGCCCGATGTCCTCGCTGGGGATGTGGGCGGTGATGCAGAGCACCGGAACGGAGTCGGAGTAGGCCTCGGCGATCGCGGTTGCCGCATTCGTAACGCCCGGCCCGGTGGTAACGATGCAAACCCCCGGGCGGCCGGTCACCCGGGCGTAACCATCCGCCATGAAGGCTGCCCCCTGCTCATGGGTGGTGGTGATGTGCGCGATGTCGGTTGCGCTGCCCAGCGCGCGGTAGATCTCGAGCGTGTGGGTGCTCGGAATGCCGAAGACGTGCCGGACACCGTTCACCCGGAGCGATTCGATCAGTGCATCGGCGCCGGTAATCGCGGACCTCTCCCCGGGGTAGGCTCGGTGCATGGTCGACCTTCTCCTGCGAAATGCGATGATCTACCCCGGCGACGCCGAGCCCCGGCCGGGAGATGTCGCAATCGACAACGGCGTCATGGTAGCGGTGGGACCAGGCCTCCAGCACGAAGCGGCCCGGACCATCGACCTCGGGGGACTGTCCCTGGCGCCCGGGTTCGTGGACATGCACGCCCACAGCGCTCTGCGTACCTTCGAGGATCCGATCCTCACGCCGAAGCTTCTCCAGGGCTTCACGACGGAGCTGATCAACCCTGACGGGATGGGTCCGGCGCCCGTAACGGACAAGGGTCTGGCCGATCGGATGACACAGCTGGCTCTGTCGGAAGGTCGAGGCCCTGCCGAGTGGCCCTGGCGATCCATCGGCCAGTACCTGGACGCCCTGGACGGTACGCGTCCCGCCATCACCCTGTGCCCGTTCGTGCCTCATGGTGCCGTGCGTGACGCCGTGTTGGGGGGTGCCCAGCGGGCACCCGGCGCCGACGAGCTGCGTGCCATGCGGCGCCAGGTGGCGGACGGCATGGAGGCGGGCGCGTGGGGAATCTCTTTCGGCCTCGTGTACACGCCGGGCGCGTACGCGGACCGCGACGAGGTCGTGGCCGTCGCCACCGAGGCGGGCCGGTTCGGCGGGCTGACATCCGTCCACATGCGGGGCGAGAGCCACAACCTGCTGGAGGCGGTCGAGGAGATGATCGACGTGTCACGGCGGAGTGGCGCGCCCCTTCACCTCTCCCACCTGAAGGTGCTGGGGCATCGCAACACCTGGAAGCTGGAGCCGCTGGTCGAAATGATCGACAGGGCGCCGGCGGACGGGGTCGACATCACCTTCGACCAGTACCCGTACGGCGCCGGTGTGACCCTGCTGTCTGCCCTGCTACCCCCGTGGGCACATGACGGGGGCGTCAAGCAGATGACAGCTCGGCTGCGGGACGGCCCGACGGTGGACCGTCTGCTCGAGGCGCTCGGAGACCCGGACGCGGGCCCGGAGAGCTTCTACTACCAGTGCGGCCCGGAGGGAATCGTCGTGATCGACTGCGGGCCCGACGGTCCCGGCGACGCAATGGGGCGCACGCTTGCCGAGATCGCCTCCGCCCGACGGGTCGAGCCCGAACGGGTGGTCATCGACCTCTTGCTGGAAACTCGGATGAGCGCTCTGGTCATCCTCCATTACGCCGACGAATCCGTCGTCAAGGCCATCGCCCGGCACCCGGCCATGCTGGTGGGTAGCGACGCGGTCTTCGCCGCCACCCCCCACCCGAGGCTGTGGGGCACCGCACCCCGGTTCCTGGGCGGTTACGCCATCAGGGATGGCGTCGTCACAGTACGCGAAGCCATCGCCCGGCTCTCGTTCCGGGCAGCACGGCGGGTCGGGCTGGACGACCGAGGTGAGATCGCACCGGGACAGCGAGCCGACCTGGTTGCCTTCGACCCCGACAGCGTGATCGACCGGGCGACCTACGACCAGCCCGAGCTCTCACCCTCCGGGATCGACTGGATAATCGTCGGCGGCGCGGTCGCGGTAGACCCGAACGGACCTACCGGAGAACGCCGGGGCCAGATCGCCCGTAAGAACGGCTAACCGGATGGCCCGGCTCCGCCGCAAGTCCGCATCGAACTGGCACAGCCGGATCTCACAGGTAGCACATCGACTGTCCAAAGATGATTGACTCGCAAGGCTCTGACGCTGAAAGCCTTCCTCGGAATAACGACCGCCTTGTCCTGGTCGGTACTACGGGCGCGGGCAAGACAACGATGGCAAAGACGATTGCTCAAGTGCTCGGCATGGATCACATCGAGTTCGACGCCATTCGCCATGGGCCGGATTGGACGGAGACACCGGACGATGTCTTCAGAGAACGGTTACGGCAACAGCTGCAGGGCGACAGGTGGGTCGGAGACGGAAACTACAGCCTCGCACGGGATGTAGTTTGGCCCAACGCAACCGTGTTGATATGGCTGGACTACCCGATACGCGTGGTCCTGTGGAGGTTGTTTTGGAGGACTATGCGTCGTGGAGTCCTTCGGGAAGAGCTATGGCACGGCAATAGGGAACAGATATGGCGGCACTTTCTCAGCCGCCAGTCGTTATTCCTCTGGGCATTACAGACCCACTGGCGGCGACGCCGTTCGATACCAGCGGCCTTGGCCCATCCAGACCATGCTCACCTGGACCTGGTCCACCTGCGCTCGCGAAAAGCTGCCAACGAGTGGCTCCTGACTCTGACGCAAGGGCAATGAAGGCAAGAGGATGGCCCCTGTGCGGTAACGCCAAATTCGCTCCTCCATCCCCCGCATGGTCACCATGTAGGCCGATACGGTGAATGGCTGTCCGCCAGCGATATCCCAGCGTTACCACCCAAGGCGTACGGATGCCGGATACGGCACGAAGTGGCTATAATTTTGGGGATTATATACCTAACTTGACAAAGCCTTTGGATTCTGCTTAGATAACAGCATACAGCAGACCAGGACGGCGGACGATGACAACCAAGACCACACAGAGCGCACCCGGACGGGCAGACCGGAAGGGCATCTCGGTTCTCGAACTGTTCGACATGTTCCCCACCGAGCAGGCTGCCCGTGACTGGTTCGAGTCGATCCGCTGGCCCAACGGCGTAGACGCGTGCCCACGGTGCGGAACTGTCGGTGAGGTATCGCCGGTTACCTCCGGCAAGCCTATGCCCTACCGATGCGGCGCCTGCCGCAAGTACTTCTCCGTTCGTACCGGAACGGTCATGGAATCTTCCCGCTTGCCGATCCGCAAGTGGGTTATCGCCCTGTACCTGTGCTCAACGAACCTCAAAGGCGTGTCCAGCATGAAACTACACCGCGACCTGGACGTGACTCAGAAGACCGCCTGGTTCATGCTCGGGCGTATCCGGGAAGCCTGGGTGGACGCTGCCGACGTGGTGCTGGATGGCACGGTGGAGGTTGACGAGACCTACATCGGCGGCAAAGAGAAGAATAAGCACCAGTCGAAGCGTCTGAACGCCGGGCGGGGCGCTGTGGGTAAGGCTGTGGTAGTTGGCGGTCGGTCACGCGACGGGCGGGTCACTGCTGCCGTCGTAGACGACACGACACGGGCCACGCTTCACGGGTTCATCCACGATCACGTACAGGCCGGATCACGAGTGTTCACCGACGGTGCCGACGCCTACCACGGAGTAGGCGAAGGCCGCGACCTTGACCACGAAGCGGTGAAGCACACGGTCGGTGAGTACGTGCGGGGTGAGGTTCACACCAACGGCATGGAGTCGTTCTGGTCCATGCTCAAGCGGGGCTACTACGGCACCTACCACAAGATGAGCTTCAAGCACCTACGCCGCTACGTTGCCGAGTTCGCCGCCCGCCACAACGTGCGGAACTTCGACACGTTGGATCAGATGGCCGCGCTCGCGAAGGGCATGGAAGGGAAGCGGCTCATGTACCGGGACCTCATCGCAGGCGAACAGGTGTGCGGACCACGACCAGCCTCCTGAAGTCGCGAAAACCCTGGCCAGAAAGGATTCTCCCGTTTGGATATGCATGCACAGCCTGTATAGTCTCGTACACACGCCGGGCGGGAGAGGAGAGTCAGGATGTCCCCGCAGAGCGAGATCGGCATTCTCATGGAGTTCGTAAGCTCCATGATCTGTCCACTACTAGTTGAGGCTCAGGAGAACGGGCGACAGCTCTCACTAGAGAAGGTACCTGCCTCTGTTCTAGAAGCTGCCCGCGAGATCACGGAACATGAGATTACGCCGCGCGTCATGGTTGCTACTTCGTGAACCGCGAGGACCCTTCGAATCTCCCTGAAATCCCCTTTGACATAGCAAGCCGAGCGACCTATGTGTTTGGCCACCTTCATCATCTAGCTGGCATCTACGACGGCGACTGGAATGCTAGAGAGCACCCAAAATCGGTCACACTCGCTGTTCGAGAGATACAAGAGTGGTTGGCGTACCGTCAAGGTCTTGCCCTGGCCATCTACACACAGTCGTTCACGGTAGAGATCACACGAGATACGTTCGGGGTTGCCAAAGGATTACCTATGGAAACCGTCGATCTAGGAGGCGACTAGGGCCTCGGCGGGCGAACAAGCGTGCGGACACCGACCCCCTTTAGCGGCGATCCCCAGATGATTTGAAGGGTTTAGGTTCAGACGGAGAAGGTGAAGCGGCCCGCGAAGTCCATCGTTAGTACCCCCTTACAGAGGATGTCTCGACCGATCAGCACGTCGTAATGAGGGGAGCCAGCCTCAAAGGAAGCCGCCCGGTGGTCCGGGATTCCGATGTGCTGTGTTCCGAACTGCAGCAAGAGATCAACGAGGTATTGGTTAACGGCGTCGGAACCGGTAGCTCCTACCATTGGTACCTTGCCGGTTGACTGCAAGTCTAGGAAGTCCGCAACCTTGTTAGAGATGCAGGTCACGTCGGCGCCGGTGTCGACGAGGCCTGAGAACACTCTGGCTTCACCTTCCGACTGCTGCTCGAACGTCCCGCCAGGTAGGACAGCCACTTGGAGCAGGATACCTACGGTCGGGTCGTACTCGCCGCTAAGACACGGCATGGGAGAACCACCCTAGATCCACAGGACGAGCGGTGATCTCCTGTACCGAGAAACAGGTCTCTGGATAGAGCTTGACCCCAGCCAGATGAGCATCCCGCACAGTGTCAAACACGGCGGTGAGGGTGCCGTCGTGAAGGAGCGCCCACTTGTTAGCGTGAGTCGCATTCAGGCTGGGGAGCAAAGCTTTGAAAGCCTCATAGTTGCGGTCCACTTCCGCCTGGGCTGCTTGCTGAGCTGCCATTCTAAGCTTCCCCTCTAGGCCCAAGGAACTTCTCCGTCTGATCGGCTTGAATGAACATGGCGCGGGCGAGGTCCTGTGGGCTCCGCGGTTCCCGTACCTGCTCAAGACGCCGTTTCGCGCGTTTGGTGGTCTTGCGGGTGTGTTTCTGGCGCGTGTCCATGTCGCCTTCTCCCCTTCCCTGGTGCCGAATGATACAGATACTACTCGCGGGCCGCTCCGTAGCCAGTCGAGTTCATCCGCAGTCGAACCACGCCGGTGCGTCCTCCTCACAAACTGTCGCAAGCTCGGCCCTAGACCGCCTCAGGTCGGCCACAGGCGACACGACCTGATCCAACATGTCCTCGGGCGCGAGATGCCCGCACTCGTCTATCCAGTTCTCCGCCTTCAGCAGGGTCACGTCCATGTTGCTCACGTAGACCAGGTAGTCCGCTTGTGCTGCCTCCCAGCCTTCGAGCAACAGGAGCAGCATGTATTGGGTTTGCGCTTCGAGTTCGAACATGAGATCGGCAGTGTCATAGGCTTCTGCTACACACCAAGCGGACACGTCCCTTGTTGTAGTCGTGCGTGGTGTTGACGATCGTCGAGATTCCCCGGTCTCGATCAGTGAATTTCCCCACCCTGT
>JAPPHZ010000025.1 GCA_028820935.1 bacterium
TAGCAACTAGCAACTAGCAACTAGCAACTAGCAACTAGCAACTAGCAACTAGCAAGTTACAGGCCTTCCAGACGGGACACGGGCCAGAACCGGATGAAGGCGCGGCCCACGATGGTGTCGACCGGAACCGGCCCGAAACTCCGGCTGTCGCGGCTGTTGTCGCGGTTGTCACCCATCACCCACACGTGCCCGTCGGGGATGTAGACCGGGCCCAGGTCGGCCATCCGCGCGCCCGGCGGCACGTAGGGCTCGTCCAGCACCAGGCCGTTGACCATCACCCGGTTGTCGCGGACCTCCAGCCGGTCGCCCGCGACCGCGATCACCCGCTTGATCAGATCCTCTACGCGGGCCACCCGGATGCCGACCGCCTCGACGACGTGGCGGACCATGCTCTCCCAGATCGGCTCGGGCGGGTCCTCGTACTCCATCGGCATGTCGAAGACGATCACCTCGCCCCGGTCGGGACCATCGAGGACGTAGGCGATCCTGCTGACCAGGACCCGGTCATCGATCTCCAACGTGGGGATCATCGACTCGGAGGGGATGAAGAAGGCCTGGACGAGGAAGACCTTGACTAGTACCGCCACGACCAGGGCCAGGAACAGCACGCCGGCGGCCTCCCGCACGAACCGGGCGCCGTAGCGCCGCCCCGCTGAGGGTGCCGGCGGGGCATGTGCCTGTGATGGGGCAGGGTCCGTGCCGGGCCCGCTGTCCACTTGCGCGGGGATTCGTAGTCAGGCTGCGGGCCGGCGGGATGTCTCCTAGCGCTTCTCCTTGATGCGCGCCGCCCTACCGACCCGGCCCCTCAGGTAATAGAGTTTGGCGCGGCGGACGTGCCCGCGGCGGGTCACCTCGATCTTCTGGACGATCGGGGCATGAACCGGGAAGATACGCTCCACTCCCACGCCGAAACTGATCTTGCGAACGGTGAAGGTTTCGGAGAGGCCGCCGCCGTCGCGGGCGATCACCACTCCTTCGAACATCTGGATGCGCTCCCGGCCGCCCTCGACCACGCGAACGTGTACCTTGACCGTGTCGCCGGGACGGAAATCGGGCACTTCCTCGCGCAGATGGGCGCGCTCGACATACTGGAGGTCGTTCATCGAGGTCTCCTCACGATCGCGTTCCTGCCGGACCCGCGACCAGGCTGCTTCGAAGAGGTCGTGGGTCTGCCGGACAGGGGTAAGCAGCCCGGGCAGTTTACCCTGTTCCGAGGGCCGATTCCAACGAGGACCGGCCACCCTCCTATGGAAGCAGGTCGGGGCGCCGTTCTCGAGTTCGCTCCACACGTTGGGCCTCTCTCCAGGCCTCGATCCGGCCGTGGTCCCCCGAGACCAGAACTTCCGGAACGGGCCGACCCCTGAATACGGCGGGTCGGGTGTACTGGGGCTCCTCGAGCAGTCCATCCCGGAACGACTCGTTGTCCAGCGACCGGGGGTTGCCGAGGACGCCGGGGAGCAGCCGGGCCACCCCTTCTAGGACGGCCAGCGCGGCGGCGTCACCTCCGGCCAGGACGAAGTCGCCCAGCGAGACCTCCTCGTCGATGAACTCCTCTACGAATCGCTCGTCCACACCCTCGTACCGGCCGCACACCAGGGTCAACGCCTCGTACCCCGCCAGCCGGTCCAGCGTGCTCTGGCGGAGGGGCCGCCCGGCCGGCGTCAAGAGCAACTTGTGGGTATGGAGCCGGCTCTCGACGGCGTCGGCGAGCGGACCGGGCATGAGCACCATCCCGGCGCCACCGCCGAAGGGAGCATCATCGACCTGGCGATGAACGCCGATGCCGTGCTCGCGGAGGTTGATCAATCTGAGTTCCATGGCGCCGGTCTGCACGGCCTTGGCGACCACGCCCACCCCGGTCGGGCCTGTGAAGAACCCGGGGAACAGGGTTATGACCGCCACGTCGATCATGGTTCCCTCCCTCGCGTCTCGATCCCGAAGAGACCGGCCGGGCCGCCGCCCGTCCTCAGATGCGAGGCCGGACCCGGCTCTCGACCGCCCGGTAGAGCGTATCGCGCCGGGACGGAGTACGTCCCGCCTCCTCGATCACCGCCTCGAGTTCCCCGGCACCGACCTCTTGGCCGTGCGACGCACCGGCGGCGCGCGAGATCGTCTCGTTCATCAGGGTGCCGCCCAGGTCATTGCAACCGGCCGAGAGGAGCCGGGCGGCGCCGTCCGTGCCCAGCTTCACCCACGACGCCTGGATGTTGGGAACCAGACCATCGAGCGCCAGGCGGGCCACCGCGTGAACCAGGACCACCTCGTCCCAGGTGGGGCCGGGCCGCGCCCGGCCCCGGAGGTAGATCGGAGCTCCCATGTGGACGAACGGGAGCGGCACCAGTTCCGTGAAGCCGCCGGTACGGCGCTGTATCTCCCGGATAACCTCCAGGTGGTTGGCCCATGACAGGGGGTCGTCGATGTGGCCGAACATGATGGTGGAGGTTGACCGGAGGCCCAGTTCGTGGGCGATGAGCATCACCTCGGCCCACTGTGACGTGCGGATCTTGTCTGGGCACAGGTGCTGCCGGATCCGGTCATCGAGAATCTCCGCCGCGGTCCCCGGCAGGGTGCCGAGGCCGGCCTCCTTGAGCATCTCCAGGAACGCCCGGACCGGCATGCCGAGGGTTTCCGCTCCCTGCCACACCTCCAGCGGGGTGAAGCCGTGGACGTGCATGTCCGGCGCCGCCGCCTTGATGGACGACAACACGTCCACGTAGAACTGGCCGGTGAACTCGGGATGTATCCCTCCCTGGAGGCACACCTCGGTGGCGCCACGCGCGGCTGCCTCCGTGGTGCGGTTCACCACCTCCTCGATCGACATGAGATAGGGGTCGCCGCGCAGGTTGAGGCTGCGGGGACCCTTCGAGAAGGCACAGAAACCGCACCGGAAGTAGCAGACGTTGGTGTAGTTGATGTTGCGGTTCACCACGTAGGTGACGGTCTCTCCCACCCGTTCCCTCCGGAGGACATCCGCCACGGCGGCTATTGCGTCCACATCATCGCCGCGAGCCGACAGGAGGGTGACCATCTCTGGCACCGTGGGAGGCGTTGCGTCGATAGACCGGTCGAGTATGGCCCGGACCTCCGGCGATGCGGCCGCCATCCCAGGCCAGGCTCCGTCCGTCCACAGGGCGTCCGGCCAGGCTGCCGAGACCCGCCGCGGGCTGAGAGGAGGAGAGGTCGCCATACCGGGCGCCCACTCGTATCGAGGCCGGGCGTACCCACCTCCGTCGACCAGATCCAGGTACGCCTTGAACAGATCGCGCGCCAGCGAATCCCGAGCCTCGTCCACGGTGATCCCGCCTGGCACGGCCACCCGCTCGACCAGCCGGCCACCCAGCGCCACCCTGAGCTCACCTATGCGCTCGGTGTCCCAATCACGCAGGAGGAGGTCGCGGGCACCTTCATCGACGGCGGTGACGGCTTCCACAACCGAGTCGGCGAACACGGAAGGTCTGGCATCAATGGCAGGGAGGCCACAGATATCGGCTGCCTCATCCACCCGGCTCCGACCGGTGCGGAGGAAGGCGGCGCCCGTTCTCGCCAGGGCGTCGATCACCTCGGACCGGTCGTCGGTGTGGACCACCGTGAGCCGCCAACCGGCGACCCCCTGATCCGACAGTCCCAGGGCCTCATCGGGTGGCACGATCCAGGAGATGACCTCTGCCTCTGCTGCGCCTACGGACACCGGAAGCAGGCCTCCGGACAGGCAGGCCGCCACCGACTGGGCGTCCGGGCTCCGCAACTCGAGGGAGGTGGTGCCTTCGACGCGGCGGGTGGCCGCCGCTGCCTCGGTGACCTGGTGGGCAGGTCGAACGCGGCAGAACGTGATGTCGGTGTGGGCCCAAGTTGTCATAGGGATACCTCCAACCGGACGTCCTTCGGCACGCTTCTAGAGTACCCCCGCTCATCGGTCGCGGCGCGCGCCCGTCCGATCAGGCCGCGGTCTATCCAGGTCTCGCTGATGAACTCCGGATAGACGGGCAGGCGAGGCCTCAGTTCGAAGCCGTAGGCCTCCGTCCGGGCTCTCAGCTGGTCCAGATGGGGCCAGGGCGCCTCCGGGTTCACCCAATCGATCGTGAGCGGTGACACGCCTCCCCAGTCGTTGATGCCGGCCTCCAGGTAGATCTCGTACCGCTCGGTGAGGTTGGGGGGCACCTGCAGGTTCATCTCCGGTCCGAGGATCCAGCGAGCCACCGCCACCACCCTGGCGAACCACGCCGGTATGGGCTCGGCCGATCTACGCATCAGGGTGTCGGCCTTGGCCCGGAAATTCTGGATGATGACCTCCTGGATGTGGCCCCGGCGGGCATGTACGTCCCGGATTGCGAACAGGCTGTCGACGATCTCGGGGGTGGTCTCGCCGATACCTACCAGGATGCCGGTTGTGAACGGCACGCGCGCCGCGCCGGCGTCCTCGATCGTCCTCATCCGGACAGCGGGATCCTTGTCGGGACAGTTGTGGTGAGGCATCCCGGGGTCCATCAGGCGGGGAGAGATGTTCTCGAGCATCAGGCCCATCGACACGTTGGTGGGGCGCAGGGCCTCGATCTCGGTGCTGGTCATGATCCCGGGATTGGCATGGGGGAACAGACCCGTACGCTCCACTATCAGCTCGCTCATGGCCCGGACGTAGCCGATGGTGGTTCCGTAACCCTGGGCATCCAGGAACGCTCGTGCCTGCGGCCAGCGTTCCTCCGGGCGGTCCCCCAGGGTGAGGAGCGCCTCCGAACAGCCGGCCGCATCACCCGCCTCGGCGATGGCCAGCACGTCATCGGGCGTCAGGTACTCGCCTCCCGCTCCCGGTGGCTTGGCGAAGGTGCAGTAGGTGCACACATCCCGGCAGAGGGTGGTGATCGGGACGAACACCTTGGGGCTGTACGTGATCGTGCGTCCCCGCCCCTCGTCCCGGATCCGGCCCGCGCGCTCGAACAGCGGGCGAGTATCCAGCTTCCCATCTATGTAGTCGACAGCACGCTGGTGGTCGGGAGGCGGGTAACCCATTCGAGCAACGGATCTTAGAGGGTGCGCGTACAGGTGGCACCCACCCGAACATTCCGGGCCAGCCACTCAGTCCGGGGGTAGAGTGGACGGCGCGTGAAATACACCCTCAGCACCTTCCGGGAATACACCCTGAGCAACTTCCGGGACGATGCATTCGGAGGCATCACTGCGGCGGTGGTTGCTCTGCCCCTGTCGTTGGCGTTCGGGGTGGCATCGGGCCTGGGCGCCATCGCCGGACTGTACGGCGCCATCGCGGTCGGCTTCTTCGCCGCGGTGTTCGGTGGTACCAACACCCAGATCTCCGGTCCGACCGCGCCGCTGGCCGTCGCCATCTCCGTGGTGTTCATCTCCACCGGCGAGAGCTTGACCCAGACCCTCACGGTGGCGGTTCTGGCCGGCATCTTCCAGATACTCATCGGCGCGCTGCGGCTCGGTAGCTACATCGCTTACACCCCTTACCCCGTGGTGTCCGGATTCACGACCGGCGTCGGCGGCATCATCCTGTTCGTCACCACGTTGCCGCTGCTCGGCGCCCCGCACGCCTTGGGAGGTCCGCTGGCGGCGGTGCGAGGGTGGCCCGCCGCGCTTGCCGACATCAACCTCGGCGCCGTGGTTCTCGGCGCGACGGCCATCGGTGTCAGCATCATCTGGCCCCAACGGCTCCGAACGGTCCTACCGACCTCGGTGGTGGCGCTGGTGGCAGGCACGGTGCTGGGCTTCACGGTCTTCACAGGCGCTCCCACCATCGGTGAGGTGCCCACCGGGCTGCCCGCCATCGCCCTGCCCTCGCTTACTCTCGGCATCCTGGCCGATTCCGCCCTCCCGGCGCTGACGATCGCTCTCATCGCCTCCATCAACAGCCTCCTCACCGCCCTGGTTGCGGACTCGATGACGGGCGACGACCACAACCCCAACCGGGAGCTGATCGGGGCGGGCATGGGCAACGTCATCGCCGGGCTGATCGGCGCCATCCCGGGCGCCGGTGCCACCACGGCCACCGCGGCCAACATCCGCGCCGGCGGCCGCTCCCGGGTCTCGGGCGTGTTATGCGCCGCCATCATCCTGGCTTTGGTCCTGGGGCTCGGGCGATACGTCGACCGGATCCCCCACGCCGTTCTGGCCGGCATCCTGGCGAAGGTGGGCTTCGACATCATCGACTGGCGCTTCTTTGCCCGGTTCCGCTTCATCCAGCGCGAGCACTTCCTGGTGATGCTGATCACGCTGGGGTTCGCCGTGTTCGTGGACCTGGTGACGGCGGTGGGCATCGGCCTGATCGCCGCTGCCCTCACCAGCGCCCGGCAGTTCGAACTGCTGGAGCTCGAGAGCATCGTGTCCGTTCCCCTCCTCGATGCCAGCTTCCTCGGAAGCCTCGACCTCGACGGGGACGATGACGGGTTCGACATGTTCTCCGCCCGGGTGGGCCTGGTCAAGCTGCGAGGAACGTTCACTGTTGCCTCGGCCAAACGGATGACCAAGTCGATCGGTCTCGACATTCGAGAACACGAGGTGGTGATCCTCGACTTCTCCGAGACCCTGTACGTGGACCCGAGTGCGGCCCAGGTGGTGGGGAGGCTGATCGACACCGCTCTGGCGGAGCAAACGGAGTGCATCGTGATGGGCCTGGATGGAAATGCCAAGACCAGCCTGGAAGCGTTCGACGTCCTGCGCCGCGTGCCGGCAGATCGCTACACCGAGAACCTAGACGAAGCGAGAGAGCTTGCCAGGTCCTTGCTGGGCTAGTTGCTAGTTGCTAGTTGCTAGTTGCTAGTTGCTAGTTGCTAGTTGCTAGT
>JAPPHZ010000026.1 GCA_028820935.1 bacterium
GTCTGGCGCTCGTAGCAGAACGTGTCCATGTCCCGGACGATCGGGTAGCCGATCTCGCTGTTCGTGGCCGACAGGATCTCGAGCGGGCCGACGTCGATCATCTGGTGGACGGCGGGAGTCAGGGGGATGGAGGCGCCCGCCATCCGTGCCAGGCGGGGAGACCAGACGCCACACGCGATCACCACGTACTCGCAGGCGATCCTTCCCTTGTTGGTGACCACCGCGCTGATCCGGCCCCGATCCGTCTCGATGTCCAGGACCTCGGTCACGGGATGTACCGACAGGGCGCCCAGTTGCTGGGCGTACTCCCGCATGAGGGTTCCTGCCCGCAACGAGTCCACCACGGACACGGAGGGCGAGAACCAGCCACCCAGGACCACGTCGACGTCGATGAAAGGTACGAGCTCCTCGATCTCCTCCCGGGTCACCAGCCGGCTGTCGATGTCCCAGGACTTGGCCGAGGTCATGCGGCGGTTCAGTTCGTGCAAGCGGGCTTCCGTCCTGGCGACCTCCAGACCTCCCGAGGTGACACTCACACCCATCTCCTCGTACTGTTCCTGGCTGTCGAGGGTGAGGTGGGCCATCTCCTTGTTGTGGTCCACCGGGTAGATGAAGTTGGAGGCATGGCCGGTGGAACCTCCCGGGTTGGGGAGGGGGCCCTTGTCGAGCTGGACGATATCGCGCCAGCCGAGCGCGGCGAGGTGCTTGACCACGGAGTTCCCGACGATTCCGGCGCCGATCACTACCACCTGGGCACTGGACGGGAAGTCGCTCATTTCGTGCCTCCTCTGCCTTCCCCGGCCCTTCCGGTTCCACGATGCGGAACCTTCTTACGATACGGAACGATTCTATCTATCCGGCGCGGGCTTTGCTCATCCGATCAGGAGGGTGAGCAGCGGTCGGGACCGCACCCGGAGGCGGCCCGGGACGGGAGGCTTCGCACTCGGGAGTCATCCGGAGCTCCCGGTTCCCGGCACGGCCCTGCCTTGGCCGGCAGCCGGTTCACGGCAGGCGCGGTCCAGGGCCTGGGCGGTCGTCTCGAAGTGGTCATCCGAGTGGGCCGGGCTGACGAAGCGTCGCAGTCCGGGTATCACGTTGATCCCGTTGGCGAGCAGCGCCCGGTCGAGTCGGAGGTTGGCGGCCTGGTCGGAGGCCAGCAGGTCGGCGTAGCGTTCCGGTTGTCGGTCGATGTGGAGGATCTGCCAGAGGGAGCCGGCTGTCGCCACCAGGGCCGGGCGGCCGTGTTCGGCGAGCACCTGGGTCAGCCGGCTTGACAGGCGCCGGGTCCGATCCGCCAGGTCTTCGTAGAAGCCCGGTCGGCGGAGTACTTCGAGGGTGGCCAGCCCGGCCGCCGCCGCCAGGGGATTGCCGTGGAAGGTCCCCGACGTGTACACGTAGCGAGGAGTCCCCTTGAGGCGGGGGTTGGTCCGGTCAACCACGTCCGCCCGGCCGGCAACGCATGACAGCGTCCCGCCTCCTCCGATGATCTTGCCGAAAGCCGCCAGGTCGGGCGTCACGCCGAAGTAGCCCTGCGCGCCGCCGTAGGACAGGCGGAAGCCGGTTACCACCTCGTCGAAGATCAGCAGCAGCCCGTGGCGGTCACAGAAGCTCCGCAGCCCTTCGAGAAACCCGGGCAGGGGCCGGATGATGCGCTGGACCGGCTCGGCGATGATCCCCGCGACCCGGTCCGCTACCGGGGTGACCAGCCGATCGAGAGCCTCCAGGTCGTTGTACGGGACCACCATCACGGTATCCCTTACCGCACCCGGGGTTCCGGCGGTGAACGGTTTGCCGGTCGGGTAGTCGGCCGCGGTCGGGGCGGCGACCGCGATACCCGCGTAGTCGTGGTTGCCGTGGAACCCGCCCTCGAATTTGACGATCAGGTCGCGGCCGGTGACAGCCCTGGCCATCCGCAGCGAGTAGGCCGTGGCCTCCGAGCCGGTGGTGGCGAAGACTATGCGCTCGGCGCACGGAATCGCGTCCACCAGTTGAGCGGCCAGTTCGATCGCCACGTCGGTCAGGGCTCCGTACTGGTGCATGGTCCGACCGGCCTGGCTGACGACGGCATCCACCACGGCAGGATGCTGGTGCCCCAGGATGAGCGCCCCCGCGCCCATCACGTAGTCCAGGTAGCGGTTGCCGTCCGTGTCGGTTATGTGGGCGCCCGACGCGGACGCCACGGTGAAACGAGGCCCCACCACGTTCGCATTGGCACCCAGCGCTCCGCCGGGCAGGAGCGCCTCGGCGCGGGCCGGGTCGGTCGCGGGTCGGTCCCGGGGATTCATCGGCGAGGCCTGACCGCGTCCGGATCCCAGACAGGACCGGGCAGGACGCTCGCCGGAGTCGGGGTGCCCAGCACCAGCACCTCGAGGTCGGTTCCCGGAACGTCGAGCCCGGGATCCACGTACGCCCAGGCCAGGCTGCGGCCCGTGGTGTGTCCGTAGCCGGTGGTGGTCACCACCCCGACCCTCCGGTTCCTCATGAAGACGCCCTCCCCGCCGAGCGGATCCGCATCCGTTACGTCCACGTCCAGCAAAGCTAGCTTCCATCGCGGGCTGCGTATGTTGGCGGCCAAGGCCTCATGACCGACGTAGCCCCGCTTGGCGGGATCGACGAACCTCATCAGCCCGGCCTCGTAGGCGGTCACCTCCTGGGTCATGTCGCCCGAGACCCGGTAGGCCTTCTCCATGCGCATGGAGTTGAGGGCCAGGGATCCGAACGCCCCCAAGCCGTGGCCCGCGCCTGACCGGGTCACCGCGTCGAACGCGACCGGCAGGTCCTCCATCGCCACATGGAGTTCCCATCCGAGTTCCCCTGTGAAGGACAACCGGAGCGCGAGGGCCCGTGCCCCGGCGATCTCCATGGAGCGCGCCGACAGCCACCCCCCGCCGGCGTTGGAAAGGTCGGCATTGGTGAGCGGTTGCAGCACATCGCGACTGCGGGGTCCTGCCACTCCCAGCACGCCCAGTTCGCGGGAGCGGTTGGTGATGCGCACTCGTTCCGGTCCACGGGGTCCGAGCCCGCGTCCCCGCCTGCCGTCGAGAACGTGGGAGCCCATCCAGTCGAGGAACCGGAGTTCGCCGGCTGCGGCGCCCACCAGGTAGAAGCGATCATCGGCGAGGCGGGCAGCGGTGAACTCGGCCTCGACCATCCCGTGTTCGGTGAGCATGTACACCAGGCCGATCCGGCCCAGCTCAGGCAGGTGGCCTGGCGTGAGGCGGTCCAGGAATGCGGCCGAATCCGCGCCCGATACCTCGAACTTGGAGAAAGCAGTCAGGTCGGCCACTCCGGCCCGTTCCCTCACCGCCTTCACCTCCGCGGCAACCGGCCCGAACCAACGAGCCCTCCGGAAGGAGTGATGATGCCGGGCCGGGGATCCTTCGGGGGAGAACCACCGGGGCCGTTCCCACCCGAAGACCTCCTCGAACACGGCGCCCCGCCGAGCCATCCTGTCATGCACGGTGGAGGTCTGGTGCGGGCGTCCGGCGGGGCGGTCGAGGTCGGGAAACGGAACCTCGTGGCGCAGCAGGTAGTCCTCGTGGGCTTTGGTCCGGTTGTAGGCCGGCGTGGCGAAGAGGCCGAACCGGGAGGGCTCGAAGGCGCGCAGGTTGATGGTGGGGGCGCCCCGCACCATCCAGGTGGCGAGTTGGCGGGTAGCGCCCGGACCCCACGAGATGCCGACCTGCACCCCGGTGCAGTACCAGTAGTTGGTGAGGCCCGGTGCGGGGCCGATCAGCATGTTGCCGTCGGGCGGATGGGTGATCGCTCCGTGGACCTCCTTCACGATCCCGGCGTCCGCCAGGACCGGTACCCGCTCGAAGGCGGCCTCGAGCCAGGGCGCCACCCGGTCGTAGTCGGGAGGGAACAGGTGATGGTCCGCCTCCCAGGGAGTGCCGTCCTCCCACACCGAGCGCGGATCCGCCTTCTCGTAGATACCGATGAGGCCGGCCCGCCTCTCCATCCTGATGTATCCCGACACGTGGGTGTCCTCGCGCAGGACCGGCAGTTCCTCGTCCAGGTCGGCGAAGGCCGGCACCTCCTCGGTCACGAAGTACTGGTGGGTCATGGGGATGACCGGCAGGTCTACGGCCGGCCCGGCCCAGGCCGCCACCTGGCGCGCGTACGTGCCGGCGGCGTTGACCACCTGGTCGCACACATACGATCCGACCTCGGTGTCCACCCTCCAGCGGCCGTCCGGCAGGGCCACCGTGCCGGTAACCCTGGTGTTACGCCTGATGGTGGCTCCTCTCTGCCGGGCTCCCTCTGCGAAAGCGAACACGGCGCCGGCGGGATCGACATGACCGTCATCCGGTGTATGGAGGGCCCCGAGCACGCCGTCGAGATTGCAGAAGGGATGGAGTTCGGCGATCCGTTCCGGGTCGATCAACTCCATGCGGTTTCCCACCCCACGGCCCACCGAGACCGTGTAGCGCAACCAGTCCAGTTCATCTTCCCGGACAGCGAGCCGCAGCGATCCGGGCTGGTGCCAGCTGACCGGCCGGCCGGTCTCCGCCTCCAGACCGGCGTACTTGCGGGTTCCGTACCCGGTCATCCATGCCAAGCCGTAACTGGAGGTCGAATGGGTGATCTGGCCGGCGGCGTGCCACGTGGATCCGGAGGCCAGTTCGCCCTTCTCGAGCAGCAGGCAGTCGTTCCAACCCTCGACGGCCAGGTGGTAGAGGAGCGATGTGCCCATGATCCCCCCTCCGATAATGATGGCCCGGGCGTCAGAGTTCACGCATGGCCCCGACGAGGAGCGGTCGCACCGGGACAGGTATGCGGGAGGGGGGAACACCGCGGGTGAGAACGTGCCGTGAGGCTCCGGTCTGGTACGCTTGTATGAGAGAAGATCATGAACCGTACAACTGTACCAGACACGGCCGCCGGGCTCGACCCGTTGCTCGAGCATATGAGCGCGGCGATCGGGGACATGGCTCCACAGGTCCGCAAGGCGACTGCCTTCGTGCTCGACCATCCCGACGAGGTCGGGTTTGCCACGGTGCGGGAGCTGGCGGAACTGGCCGAGGTGCATCCCAACACCCTGGTGCGCATGGCGCGCGTGGTGGGATTCGAGGGCTTCGACGACTTCCGCGAGCGTTTCCGCAACGAGTTGAGGAGCCGCAGCCCGTTTCACGCCCGGGCCATGTCGCTGCAGTTGATGTCGTCGGGCGAGAGGCTCCCGGCCCTGTATGGGGAGATAGCCGCGGTCACGCTACGGAACCTGGAGCGGATGTTCACCGGCACCTCTGCTGCGGAGATGCAGGCGATCGCCGACCACATCGTCAGTTCCCGGCGTACTTACGTCATCGGTGTGGGCGCCAACTACGCCCTGGCCCACAACTTCGCCTACCTGGCCGGGATGGCCCTGGACAACGTGGTGGCGGTTCCGGGTGGCGGGAACGTGCCGATGGACGGCATCGTCAAAGCGGGGCATGCAGACGTGGTGATCGCCATGACCTTCGCCCCCTACCGGGTGGAAGTGGTGGAGGCGACCGGCGCCGCCCGGCGGCAGGGCGCCCGGGTGGTTGCGATCACGGACAGCCACGGCTCTCCCATCGCGGTGGGCGCCGACCATCTGATCCTCGCTCCGAGCGACACACCGCAGTTCTTCCCCTCCACCCTGGCGGCGGCCGCCGCCCTCGAGACGCTGGTGTCGTTCATCGTGGCCGACGCCCCACCGGACGTGGTGGCGGCCGTAGACCTCATGCATCAACGCCGATACGATCTCGGTGTCTACTGGAAGCCGGACCGTGGGAACCACTGAGAGCTCCGCCTACACCCGACCCCAGCGGGTCATGGATCCGTCCGTGTACCTGGATGAGGACCTGTTCGACCGCGAGCAGCGCAGCCTGCTGTCGTCCACCTGGCAGTATGCCTGCCATAGGTCGGAGCTCGGCAGGCCGGGGAGCTACATCACGTTCGAGGTCGCCGGGGAGCCGCTCTTCACGGTCAGCGACCGCGAGGGGGCGATCCGCACCTTCTACAACGTCTGCATGCACCGCGGCCATCGCCTGGTACAGGGCAGCGGCGTCCGCCCGAAGCTGGTCTGCCCCTATCACGCGTGGACCTACCGCTTGGACGGGCGCCTCGACCATGCCCCCCACGCCGAAGGACGTCCCGGATTCGATCCGGATGGAATATGCCTGACCGAGGTTGCGACGGAGGACCTGTGGGGCTTCCTCTTCGTGAACCTGGACGGCGATGCGCCTCCCATGGAGGCCCTCTATCCCGGCGTTCGAGAGGCGATCCGCGAGTTCCTTCCCTCCATCGGACGGATGAGGCCGATCGAGCGCCGCTGGTTCACCGCCGAGTCGAACTGGAAGGTGGCGATCGAGAACTACAACGAGTGCTACCACTGCCGGACCGCGCATCCATCCTTCTCCAGGGGAGTGGTCCTCCCGAAGACCTACACGATCCGGCCTGTCGGACAATCCCTCCAGCACCGCGCCGAGAGTTCTCCCGAGCAGTATTACGAGATCGACCACGAGGCCTCGCCCCACGCCGCCGACTACCGCGCCTTCTACCTGTGGCCGCTCTTCTCCTTCCAGATCTACCCGGGCCCGGTTCTCAATACCTTCTGCTGGCGGCCCGAGTCGGTGGATCGGACTCCCTTCTTCCGCGAGTGGTTCAGCCTTGACGGCGAGGACTCACCAACCGTCCGGCAGGTGGCTGACGAGGACGCCCGCACGACGGTGGCGGAGGACCTGGCCCTGATGCGGTCGGTGCAGGGTGGTCTTTCGAGCCGGGGTTATCGCCCCGGACCGCTGGTCATCGATCCCGAGATGGGACTCAACAGCGAGCACACCGTGGCCGCGATCAAGGCCTGGTACATGGAGGCCATGGGTAGTTAGTTGTAAGTTTTTCGTCGAAGTGGCCGGTGGTACAGAAACCAGGACTATGTAGCTTGCCGACCTCGATTTTCGGGTATGCTGTTCCACGATGTAGGACTGTTCCGCATCATGGGACAAACACCTGTCGGCTCCCGTTGTCGGGGGAGGGGTTTTACCTGCTCTCATGGACATGTTCGACGAAGATCTCGACCTCCGCACGCTTCCCGACGACGAGCTCGTCGAGCAGATGCATGACGATCTCTATGACGGCCTCGCCGAGGAGATCTACGACGGAACCCGGATTCTCCTGGAGCGAGGCTGGTCCGCACCGGAGGTCCTGAACGATGCTCTGGTCGAGGGGATGCGCATCGTCGGTATCGACTTCCGGGACGGCATCCTGTTCGTCCCCGAGGTGTTGATGGCGGCCAACGCCATGAAGGCCGGGATGGCCGTGTTGAGGCCCCTCCTGGCGGAGACCGGCGCCGAGACGGTCGGGAAGGTGGTCATCGGGACGGTCAAAGGGGACATCCACGACATCGGCAAGAACCTGGTGGCCATGATGATGGAGGGCGCCGGGTTCGAGGTCATCGACCTGGGCATCAACACCGACGTGGATGAGTTCATCGACGCCATACTGGAGCACCAGCCCGACATCCTCGGCATGTCGGCCTTGCTCACCACCACCATGCCCTACATGAAGGTGGTGATCGACACCCTGTCCAACCGCGGCATGCGGGAGGACTACATCGTCATGGTGGGTGGCGCTCCCCTCAACGAGGAGTTCGGCCTGGCCGTGGGCGCCGACGCCTACTGCCGGGACGCCGCGGTGGCCGCCGAGACCGCCAAGGACCTGGTGGCAAGGAAGCGGATCCTCATGAGCGAGCAGGTCTGAATTGGTGGCCCGCCACCGGATCTCGAACGGGACCGGGCCGGGAGCGCGCGAACCGATCCGGCCGCCCCGGTTGCTGGTACTGGCCTGCGGGGCGCTCGCCTCGGAGATCCTCTACTCCATCAGGCTCAACGGCTGGGACCATGTGTCGCTCGCCTGCCTACCGGCCCGCCTCCACAACACGCCCGACCAGATCGTGCCGGAGTTGGAGGCCCGTCTGCGCTCGGATGCGGCTCGATACGACCGCGTGCTGATCGGATACGCCGACTGCGGAACCGGAGGCCATCTGGATGCGCTCCTGGAGAAGTGGGAGAACGTGGAGCGCCTCCCCGGCGCCCACTGCTACGAGTTCTATGCCACCTCGCCCGTGTTCCACGATCTTCACGCAGCGGAGTTGGGCACCTTCTACCTGACCGACTTCCTGACCAGGCACTTCGATCGCCTCGTGTGGCAGTTCCTGGGGCTCGACCGCTACCCGCAGCTTCGCGACATGTACTTCGGGAACTACCGCAAGCTGGTGTACCTGGCCCAGTTCGACCGTCCGGAACTGCGCACGAAGGCCGAGGAGGCCGCCCGCAGGCTGGGGCTCGAGTACCAGCACCAGCCGGTGGGATTGGGCGAGCTGGCAACGAGTCTGGAGACCTTCGTCTCCTGGCCCGCCGCTTTGTCATGATGGCGCATCGCGCCGGCCGGAGCCGGTCATGACCAGCCGCCGGGGTGTCTCCCGAAACCAGCGTTCCCGGTCCGAGCTGACCGTCATCTACTGGCGTGACATCCCGGCCCAGGTCACGGCCCGGTCAGGCCGGAACAAGATGGCGGTCGAGCTACCGCCCCGGTTCCAGAGGGCGATCGACCGGGCCGCGATGGTGGCCGGGAAGAAGACCTACGACCAGTACATCGAGGAGTGGCGCCGTACCTCGGAGCCCTGCGGGCAGGAGGTCGAGGCCGAGGCCAAAGCCGCCGCCGCCCGGATCGAGAGGGAATACACGAAGGACCGCGTCCGGCGCATCGCGTCCAACGGCGGCCTGGAGGAGACCCTGCCCGCCGGAGAGCCGGCATGATCCGTACCGTGGTCAGCTCAGCCACCCGCGAGGTGGTCATCGGCCCGGACCGGCCCTTCGTGGTGATCGGGGAGCGGATCAACCCCACCGGCCGCAAACTGCTGGCCGCCGAGATGAAGGTGGGGGACTACAGCCGGGTTGAGGCTGACGCCCTGGCGCAAGTGGCGGCCGGGGCCCACATGCTGGATGTCAACGCAGGTATTCCGCTCGCGGACGAGCCCGCCATCCTCGCCGAAGCGATCCAGCTGGTCCAGTCGCTGGTCGATGTCCCCATCTCCATCGATTCATCCATCGTGGAGGCGCTCGAAGCCGGTCTGTCCGTCTACGAGGGTAAGGCCCTGGTCAACTCGGTCACCGGAGAGGAGGAGCGTCTCGAGCGGGTCCTGCCCCTAGTGGCCGAGTACGGGGCGGCAGTGGTGGCCATCTCGAACGACGAGACCGGCATCTCCGAGGATCCGGAGGTGCGCTTCCAGGTGGCGGCCAAGATCGTGGACCGGGCCGCCCGTTTCGGGATCCCGCCCGAGGACGTGGTGGTGGATCCGCTCGTGATGCCGGTGGGCGCGCTCCGGTACGCGGGTAAGCAGGTGTTCGACATCCTGCATCGGCTCCGGGACGAGCTGGGGGTCAACTCCACCTGCGGGGCGTCCAACATCAGCTTCGGTCTGCCAAACCGGCACGGCATCAACAGCGCCTTCCTGACCATGGCCATCGCCAACGGCCTCACCTCGGCCATCACCAACCCCCTCGAGCCGGACATATCGCAGGCCGTAAAGGCGGCGGACGTGCTCATGGGAAACGACCGGGACTGCGCCAGGTGGATCCGGGCCTTCCGGCAACCCTCCGACGGAGGTCGCACCCGCGCCCGCCGGCGCAGCGGTCGGCGCCGTCCCGCCCCCACTCCATAGGTCCGATCCATGGCTGCCGGGACCGTACAGGTGGTGTTCACTCCCTCCGGAAGGCGGGGCAAGGTCGAGCCGGGTACCACGGTGCTGGATGCAGCCCGCGGTCTCGGGGTCGATGTGGACTCCGTGTGCGGCGGGCGCGGGCTGTGCGGGCGCTGCCAGGTGACTCTGGGCAGCTCCGCCGCCGAGGGCATAGACTCCGGCGGTCACCGGCTCTCCCTTCCCGAGGCCCAGGAACTGGGTTACCGGGGTCGCCGCCCGCTCCGCGCCGGTCACCGCCTGGCCTGCGCGGCCCGTCTCCAGGACGACGCGGTCATCGACGTCCCCCCCTACAGCCAGGTGCGCCGCCAGGTGGTGCGCAAGCGGGCGGAGGTGGTCGACATCCCGGTGGATCCGGTGGTGCGCCTTCACTATCTGGAGGTGGAGCCTCCCGACATGCACCGCCAGGCATCCGACCTATCCAGGGTGCTCGATGCGCTGGAGCGGCAGTGGGGTATCGCCGGGGTGGAGGTCGATCATCATGTGCTCCAGGTGCTGCAAGAGGTCCTGCGGGCCGGCCAATGGGCGGTGACGGTGGCCGTTCACGATGGGGACACCATCACGGGAGTGTGGCCCGGTTTCCATGACGGGCCGCTCGGAGTGGCGTTTGATGTCGGCTCCACGACGGTTGCCGGTCATCTGTGCGACCTCTCCACCGGCGCGGTGCTGGCCTCCTCGGGCGTGATGAACCCCCAGATCCGGTACGGCGAGGACCTGATGAGCCGCGTCTCCTACGTGATGATGAACGAGGGGGGCCAGGAAGTTCTCACCTCGGCGATCCGCTCGGCCCTCGATGAGATGGTCGGAGACCTGGTCGAGCAGGTGGGCAAGCCCCGGGACTCGGTGCTGGAGGTGGCGCTGGTAGGCAACCCGATCATGCATCACCTGGTCCTCGGCCTCAGCCCCTACCACCTGGGCGTGGCGCCGTTCGCCCTGGCCACCGACGGGGCGGTCCGCATCACCGCATCGACGATCGGTATGGAGGCCCATCCGGGCGCCAGGCTCTACGTGCTGCCGTGCGTGGCGGGCCATGTCGGAGCCGATGCGGCGGGAGCCATCCTGTCCGAGGGTCCCCACCGGAGCCGGGCGATCCAGCTGCTCGTGGATGTGGGTACCAATGCGGAGATCGTTCTGGGTAGCGCCGGTCGGTTGCTGGCGGCCTCCAGCCCGACCGGACCAGCCTTCGAAGGTGCCGAGATCAGCTCCGGCCAGCGGGCCGCGCCGGGCGCCATCGAACGGGTGCGGATCGATCGCAGGACGCTCGAGCCCCGCTTCATGGTGATCGGCGTGGACATGTGGTCGGACCAGGAGGGTTTCGAGGATGCGGTAGCAGAGACCGGCGTGATCGGCATCTGCGGATCGGGCATCATCGAGGCGGTGGCCGAGTTGGTGCTCACCGGGGTGGTGTCGACCGAAGGCCTCATCCAGGATGGCGGCCGCACCGGGCGGGTCGTAGCTGACGGACGGTCGGCGGCCTACCTGCTGTACGAGGGGCCGGAGGAGCGGGGTAGCTGCATAATGATCACCCAGAACGACGTAAGGGCCATCCAGTTGGCCAAAGCAGCCCTGCAGGCCGGTGTCCGGCTCCTGATGGACCGCTTGGAAGTGGACCGGGTGGACGAGATCAGGCTGGCCGGTGCCTTCGGCAGCCACATCGATCCCATTTACGCCATGGTGCTGGGGATGATCCCCGACTGCGATCCTGATCGGGTTTCAGCGGCGGGCAACGCGGCCGGAACCGGGGCGATGATGGCGTTGCTGAGCGGATCCGCCCGGGACGAGATCGAAGCTCTGGTGGGCGAGGTCGAGAAGATCGAGACGGCGGTGGCGGCCGGGTTTCAGCGGCACTTCGTGGAGGCCATGGGGATACCCCACGCCACCGTCGCATACGACCATCTCGCCCGTAAGGTGGACCTGTCAGGCATCGTGTCGTCCGGGCCGGCTTCCGGCGGCCGCCGTCGCAGGAGTCGCAGGAGAGCGAGCGGGGCCGCCGCCCGGCGGTCCGAAGCCTTGGTCGGATGGCGTGGAGAGGAGGAGGGATGAGCGCCCGCAGGAGAAGGAGAGGAGGCGGTAGGGAGGCGCGCCAGGCCATGCGAACCGCCCGGGTCATCGACCAGCAACCGTTCCTCACCCGCGCCGTGGGCCGCACCGAGGTGCTTTCCGAGGAGGGGATGGAGCTCATCGAGCACAATGCCGACACGCTCCTCGAGGAGGTCGGGATCGAGATCATGAACTTCCCCGAGGCCCTCTCGATCTACGCCGGAGCGGGCGCCGACGTGGAGGGTACGAGGGTCCGCTTCCCGCGGGGCATGTGCCGGGAGATCATCACCCGCTCCGCGCCCGCCTCGTTCGTCCAGCACGCCCGTAACCCGGACCGGTCGGTCACCATCGGGGATCCCCACATCGTGTTCGCTCCCGCGTACGGCTCCCCCTTCGTCCGGGATGCCGACGCCGGTCGTCGCTACGCCACCATCGAGGACTTCAGGAACTTCGCCAAGCTCGTCCACATGAGCCCGGCCCTCCATCACGGTGGCGGAACCCTCTGCGAGCCGGTCGACCTGCCGGTCAACAAGCGCCACTTCGACATGGTCTACTCCCACGTCGTGTGCCACGACAAGCCCTTCATGTCCTCGGTGACCAAGCCCGAGAGGGCCCAGGACTCGGTCGATATCTGCAAGATCGTCTTCGGGGAGGACTTCGTTCGCGACAACACAGTGCTGATGGGTCTGTGCAACGCCAACTCCCCCCTGACATGGGACTACGCCATGCTCGGGTCGGCCAAGGTCCTCGCGGAGAACAACCAGTGCGCTCTCATCACCCCGTTCATCATCGCCGGCGCGATGGCTCCGGTAACGGTGGCCGCGGCGGCGACCCAGACCCTGGCGGAGGCTCTGGCCGGCATAGCCTTCACCCAACTGGTCCGGCCCGGGGCACCCGTCATCTTCGGCTCCTTCGCCGCCTCCATGTCGATGCAGAGCGGGGCCCCCACCTTCGGAACCCCGGAGCCGGCCCTGGTGCTCTACGCGGTCGGCCAGCTCGCCTCGAGGCTCGGGGTTCCGTTCCGGTCTGGCGGCAACCTGACCGCCTCGAAGATCCCCGACGCCCAGGCCGCCTACGAGAGCGCCACGACCTTCCTGCCCGCGCTGGCTGCCGGCGTCAACTTCGTTCTCCACACGGCCGGGTGGCTCGAGGGCGGCCTGACCATGGGGTACGAGAAGTTCGTCCTCGACGCCGACCAGGCGTCGATGATGGCGCGCCTCGTGGGCGGGGTGGACCTGACCGAGAACGGCCAGGCGATGGAACCGCTCCTGACCAACGGTCCCGGCCAGCACCATCTCGGCACCGCCCACACGATGGCCAACTTCGAGGACGCCTTCTGGGTGTCGGACCAGTCCGATGTCGACAGCTTCGAGCAGTGGGAGCTGAACGGGTCGCTGGACTCGGTGAGCAGGGCCAACGCCGAGTGGAAACGCATGCTGGCGGAGTACGAGCAGCCGCCCCTGGATGAAGCCGTTCACGAGGAGTTGACCGAATGGATCGCAGCGCGCAAAGCCTCCTTCCCGGACTCGGACGTCTGAGATGACAGGTCCTTCCGGACTCGATCGCGCCGGGAGGGCGGCGGTGAGGCGCATCCTCGAACACCCTAAGTTCGAGGTTCTCCCTCTCAAGAACGTGCTCGATCAGGTGCGGTGGCTGCCGGAAGGCGCCCTGGTGTCCATAACCGCCTCTCCCACCAAGACGCTCGAGGACACGATGGACGTGGCCGCCGAACTCTGCCTGAGGGGCTTCCAGGTCGTACCTCACCTGTCGGCGCGCATGACCCACGACAAGATGCATCTCGCCGCCCTGCTGGGACGCATGGAGGAGTTGGAGATCTCCAGGGTGTTCGTGGTCGGTGGGGACGCTCCGCAGCGAGGGATCTTCCCCGACGCCTACTCCCTGCTCCTGGCCATGGACGACCTGGGCCACCACCTCACCGAGATCGGGGTGACCTCCTACCCCGAGGGACATGCGGTGATCCCGGACGACAAGCTGTGGCAGGCTCTTCACGACAAGCAGCCGTTCGCGGCCTACCTGACCACCCAGATGTGTTTCGATCCCGAGGCCATCGGTGACTTCGTCTCCGGTTGCCGGGCGGACGGCATCGCTCTCCCCGTCCGGATCGGGATCCCGGGGGTCGCCGACCGGCTGAAGCTCATCCAGATCTCGACCCGGATCGGGGTGGGCCAGTCCGTGCGTTTCCTCTCCAAGCACCGGGGTTTGGTGACCAAGTTCATCAAACCCGGTGGGTACGCACCGGACGACCTTCTCGAAGGGCTCGCTCCGCTGGCCGACGATCCCGCAGCTGCCATCGTGGGGGTGCACATCTACACCTTCAACCAGTGTGAGACCACCGAGCGCTGGCGGCAGGAGTACCTGGCCACCCTCTAGAGTATCCAGGTGGCCCCCGCCGCCAGCCAGAGGCTTCGACACGTGACCCCTCCGAAAGTTCCCGGCCCGCCGCCCGATCCTGCATTGGCGGGTGTGAGCGCCCGGTTCGACGACTTCCGTGGGGAGTTGGTCCCGCTCCGGCTGGTCGACCCGTACCGGGTCTGGGTCGCCCACAACCTCGACGATGTCCCGGAAGTGATTCGCCGGGCGGAGTCCGAGGTGCGGGCCGGCAGTTGGGTGGCCGGGTTCGTCTCCTACGAGGCCGCCCCCGCCTTCGATGGCCGGCTGGCGGTCCGGCCGCAGCCCTCCGGCCTGCCGCTGGCCTGGTTCGCGGGGTTCCGCGGCGCGGTGTCCGAGCCGACAGGACCGGGCGGCGAGTACCGGATCGGGCCGTGGCGACCCGAAATCTCGGACGCCCGCTACGGCCGCGACGTGGACACCATACGGGAGTTCATCAGGGTCGGCGACACCTACCAGACCAACTACACCTTCCGCCTGCGAGGACGGGTCGGCGGGGACCTCCGGTCGCTCTACACCGACCTGCTGGGCGCCCAGGGGGGCGGTTATCACGCATTCCTGGAGACCGGCCGCCACACACTGGTCTCCGCCTCCCCGGAGCTGTTCTTCCGCTGGGACGGCCGGCGTATCGAGAGCCGGCCCATGAAGGGCACCATGGCCCGGGGCCGCTGGGAACAGGAGGATTCCCGGTTCCGCGAGCGGTTGCTCTCCTCGGGCAAGGACCGGGCCGAGAACGTGATGATCGTGGACCTGCTGCGCAACGACCTGGGCCGGGTGGCCCGGTTCGGCAGCGTCCAGGTGGAGCGCCTGTTCGAGGTCGAGCGGCTGGAGACGGTCTGGCAGATGACCTCGACGGTGGTGGCCGAGACCCGACCCGAGGTGGGCCTGTTCGACATACTCACAGCCATGTTCCCGTGCGGATCGGTGACCGGAGCTCCGAAGGTCAGGACGATGGAGATCATCGAGTCCTTGGAAGCCTCCCCCCGGGGCGTCTACTGCGGCGCCATAGGGTTGCTGGCGCCGCCCGGATCGGGCCGGTCGAGGGCCGAGTTCTCGGTGGCCATCCGGACGCTCGTCGCGGACACGCGCAGCGGCGAGGCCGAGTACGGCGTGGGCGGGGGAGTGGTGTACGAGTCGACCGCGGCCCGGGAGTACGAGGAGGCGATGGTCAAGGCGCGGGTCCTGTCGCGTCGCAGGACGCCGGTGACCCTGCTCGAGACGATGCGGTGGGAGCCCGGCCGGGGAATCTGGTTGCGGGACCGCCATCTGAACCGGCTCCGCTCCTCTGCCCGCTACCTGGGTGTGACCCTCCGTGAGGTGGCGATCGCCGATCTCCTCGAAGGTCTGTCAGGCGACGAGCCGCTCCGGGTCCGCCTGCTGGTTTCGGAGGACGGGTCCGCTTCGATCGAGACGTCGCCCTTCGCTCCGGGCCCGCTGGTGGTGGGGTTGGCCGTCGATGATCACCCGATCGACCGGAGCGACCACCTGCGCTACCACAAGACGACCCGGCGGGAAGCCTACGAGCAGGCCGCGGCCCGGCACCCGGCCGCAGACGATGTGGTGCTCGTGAACGAGACGGGGGAGGTGGTCGAGACCACCATCGCCAATCTGGCGGTGCGAATGGGCGACGCATGGGTCACCCCGCCGATCGGCTCGGGCTGCCTGCCGGGCACCTACCGGGAGGAACTCATAGATCGCGGGACCCTGAGCGAGCGACCGGTATCGGTGGCCGACCTGATGGCGGCCGACGAGGTGGCCGTGGTCAACTCGGTTCGCGGATGGCGAACCGCGAAGATCGTTGAGGGTCTGTAATCGACCGATCTACGGCCAGCTACCGATCCAAAGACCGACCGGTGCCGCGATAGCGCCGAATACGAGCAGTACCGAACCCAGACACCCCGCCCGTGTCGATTGGGCGCCGCGCCGGGAGGACCTACTGGCGAGCCCGCGGCTCGGCGGTTCGATCGGGTTCTCGGACAGGTGCTCGCGTAGCACCTCGGCGGTCCTGCTCTCGAGCTCGAGGCGCTCGGCGACGACCTTCTCTGCCTGGGCGCGCAGGGCGTCCAACTCCTCGCGTTGCGCAGCATCGAGCCACCGCATCTCCACCTTGGCGATCTCGCTGAGAGCGGTGCCTGTGTCGAATAGGACCAGGGCCTCCGAGGCGACCTTCATGTGCCGCTCGGCGGCAGCCCGGAACCGCTTCCTCCTGCGCAGGGCCCCGTCGAGATGCAGTTGGGCGCCCCGGCGTAACTCCTGTGACAGCAGGGCCAATAGCAGCTCTGTTTCGGGGTCCTTCGCCAGCCCTAACAAGCCCTCGTAGTGGTCGGCCCGGGCCATCGACTGGATCCGCGCCGCCAGGTGCTCCGCCCTGGTGACAGCCTCCTGCCGCCGGGCCTTGACGAGGCGGCGGAGCCGCTCACGGTCTCCCTCCGCCGCCCGGCCGGCCCGGGCCAGGGCGGCGCGGAAGTCCATCCGCGCCAGTGCCTCTTCGATGGATCGCTCGTCCGGTGGTGGCATACCGGCGAAAGGGTACCGATTTCCCCGCCGGCCTGCCCCGAGGCCATGGCGGGCACCGGTGGGGTAGTCTCGACCGAGCGGCTCATCGGAAGGAGATACGACATGGCGTTGCAGATCACCTCCACCGACTTCGACGACGGCGACTATCTGGGACCGGATCACATCCTCGCGGAGGAGTACGGGTTCGGGTGCGCCGGAGGCAACCGGTCGCCGCAGCTCTCCTGGTCGGGAGCTCCGGAAGGAACCGCCAGCTACGCCCTCACCTGCTACGACCCGGATGCGCCGACCGGTTCGGGTTTCTGGCACTGGGTTGTGGTCAACATTCCTGCTGGCGTGACCGAACTGGCAGCGGGCGCAGGTGACGGGTCCGGAATCCCCGCCGGCGCCCTACAGACCCGGACCGATTTCGGCAAGCCCGGGTACGGCGGCCCGTGCCCTCCCGAGGGCGACCACCCCCATCGCTACCTCTTCACCGTCCACGCGGTGGGCGTGGAGGAGCTACCCGTCGATGCCGATACCATGCCGGCGGTGGTCGGGTTCATGTTGAACTTCAACACGCTCGAGAAGGCCGGCCTGATGGGGCTCTACAAGCGGCGCTAGGCGGCCGTCCCGGCAGATCCGGGTAGCAGAGAGGCGCACCATGGCGGCCTCGTGGCGGGGAGTCCCACCATCCACCCGCTGATCCGTGACGCCCTTGTTCTGTTCGCCGAGCTCTTCCTGCTGTTCGTGGGGGTCAGCTTCGGGCTGAACCTCCTGCGGCGCCGGGTCGGCGACGAGCGCTTCCGGACGCTCATGGGCGCCTCGCCGGTCGGGGCCGCCCTACGGGGGATCGGGGTCGGTTTCATCACCCCCTTCTGCACCTATTCGGCCATCCCGGTGCTGGTCTCCCTCCGGCGGGCCGGCGTGAGCCCGGCCGGATACGCGGCGTTCATCGTGGCGGCGCCGGTCCTCGACCCGATCCTGTTCGGAGCGCTGGTGATCATCGTGGGCCTGCCGGCCGCGATCATCTACCTGGTAGTGGTGTTCGCGGCGTCGATCGGTCTGGCGCTCCTGGCCGAACGGGTCGATCTCGACCGTTTCATGAAGCCCTTGACCCCGGTGGATGTGGATGGAGGTCCCGATCCGGACATCGAAACCGGCCCGTGGCGCGGGTTTAGGAGGGAGTGGCGTCCCGCCATGCTGTCGGCTCGGGCGTTGCTCCGCACCATGCTTCCCCTGCTGGCGCTGGGCGTCCTGATCGGCCTGGCGATCGCCGCCTTCCTGCCCGCCGAGACGGTGGCCCGCGTGCCGGTCCTGTCGGGGGATGCGGCCATCCCCGCCGCGGCGGCGGTCGGGACGGTCTTCTACATCAACACCGAGTTGTTCGTGCCGATCGCCGACGGTCTCAGGGCGGCGGGGATCGGCATCGGCGCGGTGGTGGCGCTCACCATCGCCGGTGCAGGGGCCAACGTCCCCGAATTCGTCATGCTGGCCCGGCTGACCAGCCGCAAGGTGCTGGCGGTGTTCGGAGGCTACGTCTTCGTGGTCGCCCTGGCCGCCGGCCTCCTGGTCGAGCTAACGGTCGCCTAGAGGTGTTGCAGCGCGAGACCCTGGCGAGGTAGTCGTCCTCAGTCAGATTTCGATGACATCCAATAGGTGCTCAAGGCCGACGAAATCTCCGATGTTCCTGGTGTACAGGGGTAGTTCCTCCGCGAGTGCGGTTGCGGCGATCAGTAGGTCGACCATTCGGGCGCCTCTGGCCTTCCTGCCACTTGCGGTCACGGCGGCGAAAACGCGACCGTAGGCGCGGGCGCAGGTTACGCCGAAGGGGACCGGGTTGAAGGCGGCTTCGGCTCGTTGGAGGTGTTCTTGGCGCCGAGCGCGCTCGTACGGATCCTGAGCGGCATGCGGGCCGGCGGCGAGTTCAGCGAGCGTGATGGCGCTGATGGCCACCTCAACCGGCAGCTTGGTCGGATCTACGGTGCCGACATCGATCAGAACTGAGGTATCCAGTAGACCTCTTGAAGGCTTGGTCGGCTCAGGCAAGAGGTGTCGGGTCTTGGTCGGCTATAGCATCGAGGTCAGCGCGCCATCTCTCGTAGTCGATGTCGGGTGCGGTACGGAAGAACCCCACCGCCTCGGCGGCAGGAATGAACCGGCGGCGGCTCAGGGGTGTGAGTTCTCCGATAGGCGTACCGTTGCTGGTAACGACAAAGCTCTTGCCTGCTCTCAACTCGCGCATGACCTTCCCGCTGTTGTTGCGTAGCTCTCGCTGGCTAATGTCTTGATCCATATTGGGACTGTAGCACGTCGTGCTACGGTAGGTGGCCGTATTGCCACTCCGGCGGGGCCCTAACTGTGAGATCGTTTTGTTGGGCACCTCCCCGGTAGCGGCGGGGGACCCGGCTGCTGATGCCGGTGAGGATCTCGTAGGGGATGGTCTCGGCCCAGGCCGCCAACTCGTTAGCCGTGATCCTCTCGTCACCCTGGGCGCCGATGATCACCACCTCATCGCCGACGCGGACGTCGGTATCGGGTCCGGCGTCGACCATGAACTGGTCCATGCATACCCGGCCCACCACGGGGTGGCGCCGGCCCCTGATCAGCACCTCCCCCCGGTTGGACAGGAGCCGGGGGTAGCCGTCCCCGTATCCCATCGGGACGACCACGATGCGGGTGTCGCGGTCGGGGGTCCAGGTTGCCCCGTAGCTGACCGGGCTACCGGAGGGGAGGGGCTTCGAGAGCACCACTGTCGACCTCCACGTGAGGGCCGGCTCGGTCCCGACCGTCCTGGGGATGGTGTCGGTCGGGTAGACCCCGTACAGCATGAGGCCGGGCCGCACCAGGTCGAGGTAGGAGCCGGGGTGCTGGAGGACGGCGCCCGAGTTGGCCAGGTGGAGGGTAGGGGTGGGGAGGCCCCGGTCACCGAAGCACGAGACCACCCGGCGGAAGGTGGCCATCTGGTCGACGGTCTGGGCGGGATCCGGCTCGTCGGCGGTTGCGAAGTGGCTGTAGACGGCCTCGACGTCAACATGCGGACTGCGGTGCAGGGCATCCAGCAACTCGGGGGCGCCTTCGGGTCGCACCCCCATCCGGCCCATCCCGGTGTCCACCTTGGCATGGACCCTGGCAACCGTCCCCAGGCGGTCGGCGGCCTCCTCGATCGCTCCCACTGCCTGTATCGAGGAGACGGTCATGGTGAGGCCGTAGTGGAGGAAATCGGGAATCTGGGGGATGTCGAGTCCCCCCATCACGAGGATGGGACACACGCTTCCGGCCTCCCGAAGCTTCGCCCCTTCCTCGAGGAACGCCACCGCCAGCCCGGTCGGTCCGCAGTTCTCGAACAACCGGGCTACCTCCACCAGGCCGTGGCCGTAGGCGCCGGCCTTCACCACCGGCAACATCCCGGCCGGAGTTACTGCTCGCTCGACAGCCCGGTAGTTGGCCGTAAGCTGGTCGAGATCGATCTCCACATGGGTTGGGCGGGGCACCCGCGGGGCTGCGGTGGGATCGAGGATCATTCGGTCAGGAGGTTACAGGTGGGAGGTCCGGCGACAAGATGAGCACGGTCGATGGGCCAGACGGGGGACGGCCCCGGTTCTTCGATACCCGAACGGCCTACATGATGTTCATCACCACGACAACGGAGAAGGCGGAGGTGGCGGCTCGGATCGCTCGGGAAGCTCGCCTGGTGGCTCCTGGGCCCGATGCCTTTCGTCTGTTCGACGCCGGTCTGGGAGACGCCACGGTGCTGGTCGAGGTGATGCGGAGCCTCCACGCGCTCCGCCCTCACGTCCCGTGGCTGGTGGTCGGCAAGGAGATAAGCATCGAGGATGTCCGCATCGCCCTGGACCGGCTGCCCGACCGTTTCCACGAACACCCCGAGATGGTGTTCGTGGCGACCAACATGACCTACGGCGAGGCTACCAACCTCCGGCCGGGACCCGGGAAGGGTGAGATGGCATGGCGGAGCACCGCCCTGGAGGGGGCGACCACCGTGGGCTTCGCCCAGCAGATACGCAGCCTCCACGACACCCTGGCCGAGGATTGGCAGGTGACCACCAGCCCCAGGACGGGCAACCCGGTCTACGTCCGCCCCGCGGTCCACGTGATCTATCGAAAGGATCGGGAGTTCATCCTTCGCCGGGTGCTTCCTGATCCGAGTACCTACCGGGCGGCCTTCGACCTCGTCATCGCCTCCCAGCCCTACCGGGCACGAACTCCGGCGGAGCACAAGGTTCGCACCGTGATCGTCCCCCTGGCCCGGGCGCTGGCTCGCGGTGGCCGGCTGCTGGGCATCCACGCCTACGGCCACGATCCCGGCATGGAGATCATCCACACCCTGTGGCCGGACGAGGATCCGTTCCGCACGGACCGCCGGGCCCTGCTGGCCGAGGCCGCCCGGCAGCTGTCGAGCCCGGCCGATCGAGACCTGGTGATGGAGGAGTGGGAGGACTCGGAGTCGATCTTCCGCTACGAGATGCGGACCATGCCGGTCGAGGCCAAGGAACACATCGGGACGTCCGCGATCCTGGCGGCCTGGAACGCCGCCGCCTATGTGGCCCAGATCGACGAGGAACGGATGGAGGAGGCGGTGGCGTTCGGCGCCTACCACGACGGCACCAGGTCGGTGCTCCAGCGCTACGGCCGGGTGTGGTTCAACAACGAGAGCTTCGTGATCCGCCGGGAGCCGGCATGAAGGGCGGTGCGCCGTGAACGAGACCATAACCGCGGTGCCCGGGGTGGAAGTCGGGCACTGGACATCGGAGGAGCACCGTACCGGGGTCACCGTGCTGGTGTTCCCCGAGCCCAACGTGGCGGCGACGGAGATCAGGGGAGCGGCGCCCGGAAGCCGCGAGACGGCCTTGCTCGGCCCCGGGATGCGGGTCCAGCAGATACAGGCGTTGGTGCTCACCGGAGGGTCCGCCTTCGGGCTGGCGGCGGTGGATGGGGTGGTCCGGGAGTTGGCCGGCGACGGCCGGGGGCATCCCACCCGCAACGGCCCGGTTCCCATCGTCCCCGCGGCGGTCATCTACGACCTCGATCGACCGTCCGGCTTCCACCCCGGAGGGCCGGAAGGAGCACTCGCCTACCGGAGTCGCTCGCCGGTGCCCGTGCCTCAGGGACGGATCGGGGCCGGTCGGGGCGCGACCACCTCGCAATGGCGGGGCCCGGCCGCCGTCCGGCCCTCCGGGCTCGGATCCGCCCGGGTCGAGGTCGGCGCCGTGACGGTCGGCGTGCTGGCGGTGGTCAACGCGGTGGGCGATGTCTTCACCCTCGAAGGGGATTCGCTCACCGGCGGCGAGCTGGTTCCCGGCCCGGCCGCCTCCGCCGTCACACCCCATGCCAATACCACCCTGGTCGCCGTGGCCACCGATGCCCGCCTGGAGCGGAACGACCTCTTCCGGCTGTGCGTGCGGTCCCAGGATGCGGTGGCGGCCTGTATCCGGCCGGCCCATACCAGATATGATGGCGACTCGGCGTTCGCGGTGTCCTGTGGAGAGTTGATGGGAGATCCAGATGCGTTGGGCGAGGCCGCCTTTGTCGCCACCGGACGGGCTATCGCCGCGGCGGTGACCAGCACCCGTCCGTGCGATCCTGACCGGACGGAAACCGGACCATGACCCCTGTTGAGATTCGGGAGCGGCTGGGCGAACTGGCCGGACGGGCGGCCACCTGCACGGCCTGCCGCCTTCACGAACGACGCACGCAGGCCGTCTTCGCCGACGGTTCGCCCGAGGCGGACATCATGTTCATCGGCGAGGGTCCCGGCTACAACGAGGACAAGGAAGGCCTGCCGTTCGTGGGCAAGGCGGGCATGCTGTTGAATCGGCTTCTCGGTGAGGTGGGTCTGGATCGGAGCGAGGTGTACATCGCCAACGTGGTGAAGTGCCGGCCTCCGAACAACCGGGATCCCCGCCCGGACGAGATAGAGGCATGCAAGCACTTCCTGGTGGACCAACTCCGGCTGGTGGACCCGGCCGTGGTCATGACGATGGGCAACTTCTCGACCAAGCTCCTCCTCAAGACATCGGTGGGTATCACCCGCACCCGAGGCCAGGTGTACCCGTGGTGGGGGCGGGTGGTGATCCCGACCTTCCACCCGGCGGCTGCCCTGCGGAGCGGTCCCGCCATGGAGGCGACTATCAAGGCCGATCTGGAGATGGCGGTGCGAACAGCCCGGGAGCGGTTGGCGGATCCGGATGCGCAGGCCGGCGCGCCGGAGGCTCCCGACTCCTACGAACAGCTCGGCCTGTTCGGATGATCGTTGTCGAAGCGCAAACCCCGAGCGACACTCGCCGGATCGGCCGGGCCCTGGCAGGGTTGGTGCAACCGGGCGACATCATCCTGCTCTCCGGATCCCTGGGGGCCGGCAAGACCGTCCTGGCCGCGGGCATCGGCGAGGGCATCGGCGTGGCGGAGCCGCTCACGTCGCCGAGCTTCGTGCTGGCCCGTCACTACCGCGACGGGTTCATGCCGCTGCTCCACGCCGATGTCTACCGGATCGGATCATCCGGTGAATTCGAGGACCTCGACCTGATCGAAGCGGCTAGTGACGGCGTGCTGCTCATCGAGTGGGGCGACGTGGTGGCCGGTCGCCTGCCCGACACGTGCCTGTCCGTGGAGATCGAGGGTACCGGTGACGGCACCCGGACGATCCGGCTCTGCCCCTCGGAGCCTTGGACCGGCCGCCCGCTCGAACCCGCCATGCAGGAAGCGGCGCGAGGCGTGCGAAGGTGAGGATCCTCGGAATCGACACCGCCACGGGGGCTTCGTCGGTGGCGCTCCTGGAGTCGAGGCGCCTGGTGGCCTCCGCCGGACGCTCGGGGAGCCGGGACCACGATGCCTTCCTCATCCCGGCCATCGACTTCTGCTTCGCCCAGGCCGGGTGGCGTCCCGAGGAGCTGGATGCCGTTGTGGTCGATGTGGGGCCGGGCCTGTTCACCGGTGTCCGGGTCGGCATCGCCACCGCGCAGGGTCTGGCCACGATGCTGGGCGTGCCGATCATGGGCGCCTCCTCGCTGGATGCGCTGGCTCTCCGCGCCACCACCGGGCACAGGTACATCTGGGCGGTGGTGGACGTTCGCCGCGGCGAGGTGGCGGTGGCCGGTTACCAGCCGGTTCCCGGCGGCGCCGCGCTGGACGCACCCGCCGAGTTGGTCGGTTACCAGCAGTTCCGTGGGATCCTCGAGTCCGATGCCAGGGAGATCCTGGTGGTGGGCGATTGGGAGGCTCTCCCGCTCTCGGTCTTGCGCGGACTGCGAGGAGTCCGTACCGGCATGCCCCGCTACCCGTCGGCGGACGCCCTGGCCGAGATGGTGGTCTCCAAGGCGGAGCGGGGGGATTTCGGCCATCCTCGAGAGGTGCGACCCTTCTACATGCGGGAGCCGGACGTCACCCTCGGCTCGGTACACCGCCGGGAGGCGGGCCTGTGGTCCTGAACGGCGGGCTGGTGGTCCGGGATCTGCTCACAGAGGACTTGGATCAGATCCTCGAACTCGAGGCCGCCACCTTCCGGATGCCGTGGTCCCGCGAGGTGTTCGAGGCGGAACTGGACGCTCCGGGACGGTCGTACCTGGTGGCGGACTACCAGGAGCAGGTGGTCGGTTACGGCGGTCTCATGCTGGTGGAACTCGACGCCCACATAAACACGCTGGCCGCGCGGCGCCCGGCGCCGGTGCCTGCCGTGGGAACCCGTCTCATGCTGGCGCTGGTGCACATCGGGTTGGCGGGTGGTGCCGAGCACCTGACCCTGGAGGTCCGGGCCTCCAACCGGCGCGCCCAGGAGTTCTACCGGAAATTCGGCATGGCTCCGGTCGGGGTGCGAAAGCACTACTACCGGGACGAGGATGCCCTGATCATGTGGGCGCACGACATCACCGGCGCCGGGTACCGGGAACGGCTCCGGCTGATCGAGGAGGCCCTGCCTTGAGCGGGCCGCTGGTGCTGGCGTTCGAGACCTCGTGCGACGAGACGGCGGTGGCGGTCACCGACGGCCGGCGGGTGCTGTCCAACGTGCTCTCGTCGCAGGTGGACATGCACGCCCGGTTCGGGGGAGTGGTGCCCGAGGTGGCTGCCCGCGCCCATGTCGAAGCGATCCGCTCCCTCACGCACCGGGCGTTGCGGGAAGCCGGGGTACACCCCGACTCGCTGGACGGCATAGCCGCCACCAGGGGGCCGGGCCTGGTCGGATCGCTGCTGGTGGGCTTCTCGTTCGCCAAGGCCATGGCGTGGAGCCGCGGCCTTCCGTTCCTCGGCGTGGACCACATGGAGGGACACCTGTTCGCGCCCCGCCTGGACTTCGACGATTTCCGGCCTCCCGGCGTGGTGCTGCTGGCCTCGGGAGGCCACAGCCAAGTGGTCCTGGTCAACGGGTGGGGGGACTACCGCGTCCTCGGCCAGACCATCGACGACGCGGCCGGCGAAGCATTCGACAAGCTGGCCCGCTTCATGGGACTGGGCTTTCCGGGCGGGCCGGCCATCGACGCTCTCTCGGAGACGGGAGATCCCGACCGGATCAGGTTCCCGCGGGCGCTGGCCGACCGCCGCTACGACTTCTCCTTCTCCGGCCTCAAGACGTCCGTCGTGACCACCCTGGAGAAGGCGCGGGCATCCGGGACGCTGCCCTCCCGGGAGGACGCAGCCGCGTCGATCCAGGAGGCGATCGTCGATGTGCTGGTGCAGAAGACGATGAACGCGGTCGAGGACCATCGGGTCGAGGTCGTCGGTGGCGGGGGCGGCGTGGTGGCCAACCGGCGTCTCAGAGCGCGGCTCGGGGAGGAGGCCGCCCGCAGGGGCGTGGGGCTGTTCCTGCCCAGGCCGATCATGTGTACCGACAACGGCGCCATGATCGGCGCGGCGGCGGCCTTCCGGCTGGAGCGGGGCGAGCGGACCGAGTGGCGGGCCGGGGTCGATTCCTCGATGAGGCTGTGAGTCGGTAAGAGGGCGCCTTAACAAGCCGCTCGGGACCTGCGGGGGATGATGTCTGCGGGTGAGTGAGCGGAAGCGGGTGCGGTTCAGCTACCGATCGTCGACCAAGGCATCCCAGGCTATGTCGATCATCCGACCCACTGCGTCCCGGACCACGTCCCGGTGGGGGTTGTAGTAGTCCGTGTTCTCGTTCTTCTTCTGCGCCAGCGGCTCGCCGTCTACCGCCAGGATGGCGCCCGCCTGCCTCCCCGCCAGTCCGGCCAGCACGAACAGCGCCGCGGCCTCCATCTCCACCGCCTTCACGCCGGTCTTCTGCCACAAGGCCACCGGGGAGCCCAGAATGTCGTGGGTGAAGAAAGCGGAAGTGGTCAGTGTCACTCCCTCGTGGATGTTCTCGGCGCCCTCGGCGGCGCGCCGCAGCGCCATCACCACGTCGACGGAAGCCAGAGCGGGATAGCCGTCGGGCACTATCTGGGGGGTGTAGCCCTCGTTGCGCACCGCTCCGGTTGAGATCACCAGGTGGCCGTCCATCACGTCGTCCTGCATGCCTCCGCAGGTCCCCGCCCGGATCACACGCTGCACGCCGGCCAGAAACAGCTCCTCGAAGCACACCGCGGCACCCGCCGCCCCCACCCCGTGAGAGGACACTCCCACCCGCGTTCCCCGATGGTGGCCCACCAGGGTGACGTATTCCCGGAAACGACCTATCTCGGCGGCGCCCTCGAGCCGCGAGGCCGCCCGCAGGGCGCGGTCGGGATCGCCGACCACCAGCATCCGCTCCGGCACGTCATCGGATTCAACGCAAAGGATGGGGAGGAACATGTCTCAAAAGACCCTTTCGTCTCCGCCGTCGACGGGAATCTGCGCTGTGGTGCCCACCGAGAACCTCCCACTGACCAGTTGGGCAATCGCGGCAGCCACGTGGCCGTAGGTGACCTCCGTTCCCAAGAGGTTCCGCCGCTTGTACGACTGTACATCCATGTTGTAATTGTGCCGCCCGCTCGGCGATCAACTTCTCGCCCCGGGCAGCTAAGACGGAGGTCGCGTCGGATCTGCGTGTCTACTGGGTGGAGACACGGTGGGCCGCCTCGGTCTGAGCGGCGATCAGCGGGCTGTAGACGCGTCCGTGAGCAAGGAGGTCGTCATGGGTGCCCTGTTCCACTACTCGCCCCTCCTCGAGGACGACGATCCGGTCGGCGCTGCGAATAGTCGACAGCCGGTGAGCAATGACGAGGGTCGCCCGTCCCTGCCGGACAGCATGGAGCGCCAGGTTGAGTTCTTGCTCGTTGCGAGTGTCGAGGCTCGACACAGCCTCGTCGAGCACGAGCACCGGTGAGTCCTTCAGCAGAGCGCGGGCGATCGCGATCCGCTGGCGCTGGCCACCGGACATCTGGACGCCGCGCTCTCCTGCGGCGGTGTCGTAGCCGCGGGGCATTTCGGTGATGAACTCGTGCGCCAGGGCCGTCCGTGCCGCGTTCTCGATCTCGGCGTCGGTGGCGTCGGGGCGAGCCATGCGAATGTTCTCGCGGAGGCTGGTATTGAAGAGGTAGATGTCCTGGGGCACCCACGCGATGATCTCTCGAAGGAAGCGCTGGGGCAGCAGGCGCACGTCGTGTCCCCCGATGGCAATGGTCCCGGCGTCAGCGTCCCAGAATCGCATGAGCAGGCTCGCGCAGGTGGTCTTCCCTGCCCCGGAGTGACCGACGAGCGCCACGGTCTCCCCGGGCGCAATCTCGAACGAGACATCTCGGAGCGCGTGATCCGCGGCGCCGGGGTAGCCGAACGTCACTCCCGTGAAAGTGACTCGGGGCTCAACCTCGGAATCCGGCGGAGCGGCCCCCGGCGTGTCTGTAACGGGCGCCGGTTCGCGCAACAGGTGGAAGGCGCGTTCGGCTGAAGCGAAGACGATCCCGAGGCTCTGGGCCACGTTCGCGACGGCGAGAATCGGGATGAAGACGAAGATGGCGAGCGTGATCACCACGGGGTAGTAGGCAGGATCGAGGTCACCACGGGAAACCTGGTTTGCTGCCACCGCAACGACGCTCAGCATGCCGCAACTCATGAACGTCACCACGGCGCCCTGCTCGATCCCCGCCCGCATTCCATAGACCAGCTGCGAACGGACGAGCCGGTTGCTGTGGGACTCGAGGTTGGCGAGGAACCTCCGCTGGGAGCCGAAGGCCACCAGTTCGCGCAGGCCCTGCACGCCGTCCACGACCTCCGCGTTCAGATTGCCGAGGTCGGCCCTCAGCGCGTCGCCCTGCCTGGCGGCCCGACGGCGCAGCACGAGTGGCGCGCCCGCCACCAGGACAGCGAAGGGCAGAGGCACGAGCGCAAGGGTCCAGTGCATCACTCCGAGGGTGGCGAAGGCCAGGAGCGGAACCACGACGGCCACGACGAACGTTCCTACGGTGTGGGCATAGAACCACTCAGCGGTCTCGATGTCGGCCATGGCCGCAGACGCCACGTCGCCGGACCGCCGCCGGATCAGGTACCCGGGGGCGAGCCGTTCGAGCGCGTCGTAGAGGTGGCCGCGGAGTTCGGCGAGGATCCGGTAGGCCAGATCATGTGCTATCCACATCTCGGCCCAGGCCATCACGGCCCGAAGGATGACGGCGGCCCCCAGGGCAATCGCAGGCGTGCCAAGGTCGGCGACGGTCGCGCCAACAGCGACCTGGCCGACCATGTAGGCGCCGAGCGCCGCGGATGCAATCGTGGCGCCCTGGTTCAACACGCCCGTCACGATTGCGAGCGCCATGAGGCCGTAGTAACCCCGGATCATCCAGAGGAGTTGCCAGAATCCGGACGAGAATCGGGTTGCCTTCCGTCCGCCCTGCGCGGGCGCGGTCCTCGGGTCGGCCATCGTGGTCATGAGGCGCCTTCCCGCTGTGCGCGAACCAATTCCGCGTAGTGGCCACCGCGCAACAGGAGATCCTCGTGCCGACCCGACTCCGCGACCCGTCCGTTGTCGAGCGCCACGATGCGGTCCGCGTTGACGACTGCCGAGAGGCGATGGGCGATGATGATGGTGGTCCGCCCTCGCGTGAGAAGGCCGAGTGCCTCCCGGATCGCCGCCTCGTTGGCGCTGTCGAGGTTCGAAGTAGCCTCGTCAAGGATAAGCACCGGCGCATCCTTCAGGAGCGCGCGGGCGATGGCGATGCGCTGGCGTTCACCGCCCGACAGCTTCGCGCCGCGCTCGCCCACGACGGTGTCGTAGCCGTTCGGAAGCGACTGGATGAACGCGTGGATGTTCGCCTTCCCGGCGGCATCCCGGATTGCCTCCGGTGTGGCGTCGGCCCGGCCGATCCGGAGGTTGTCCTCGATGGTCCCGTGGAAGAGGTACGTATCCTGGGAGACGTAGCCTATGGACCGCCGCAGGTCGTCCAGGGGGATGTGGCGGAAGTCGGTTTCGCCGAATGTCAGCCGGCCCTCCTGCGGATCGAAGAACCGGAGCAGGAGTGAAGCCACCGTGGTCTTGCCCGCGCCGGAGCTGCCGACGATCGCGACGGTCTCGCCCTCGCGAATCTTCAGAGAAACATCCTCCACGGCCGGACGGGCATCACTCGAGTAGCGAAACGTGACGTCGTGGAGGGCGATCGTTCCGCCGGGTGATGTGGCGACGCCGGTCCTTCCGGCGGTCGCGTCACGAACCCCGGGTTCCGTATCGAGCAGTTCGAATATGCCCGTCGAAGCCGAAATGCCCATGTAGCCGGCATGCCAGTAGGCATCCAGTTCGACGAGGGGTCGAAAGCACTCGGCCGAGAGGAAGAGGATGACCAGCAGCGCGGCGATGCCCAGTTCGCCGGAAGCCACCTCGAAGCTTCCTATGCCGACGGCGAGCGCCACGCCCGAGCTCATCGCGAACCCGACCAGTCCGTTCCGGATCATCGAGATCGAGAGCTGCGCCATGGTGGCTCGGTAGAGCGCCTGGCTCGCAGCGCGGAGCTGTTCTCCTCGCCGCTCGCTCGCGTTCAGCGCCTTCAGCGTGACCATCCCCTGCATGGAGTCGACAAACTGGGCATCCAGCGACGAATACGCGGCCCAATGCCGCTGGCCGTACTCGCCCAGGATGCGGTCCCAGATCCGGGGGATGAGCGGCACGGCCAGCGCGAAGGCCAGGACGACAACGCCGATCAGTGGATCGAGAGACAGGATGACCACGACGATGCAGATCGGAACGACGACCGACACCACCGCATGGGGCAGGTAGTAGCCGACATACGACTCGAGTGCCTCGACGCCATCGACCAGCGTCGCTTGCACCTTGCCCGTTTCCGTGTGTTCCAGGTAACCGGGACCAAGCAGGAGCAACTGAGCGAACAGCCGGAGGCGCAGCTTGGTCTTGACAACGGCTGAGACCTTCTTCGCCAGGACTTCGCGGGCGAATATCAGTGCGGCGCGAAGCAGGGCCAGGCCGGCGACCGCCCCGACGAATCCAGCGATCGCAGCCCAGCCGCCGCCATTGAGGATTCGCCGCACTACGAGCGCGATGAGCACCCCCTGGGCAACCCAGGTCGCGGAGACGGCGAGGCCAAGCGCAATGGAGAGGCCCAGGAGCGGACGAACGCCAACAGTCAGCCCCACGATTCGTCGGTGAATCATCATGTGTGGTTTCGCGCCTCCGCCGCCCGCATGGGCGCGGGCCTGTATTGATAATGAGAATCAGTCTCATTAGTCTAATCGGGAGAAGGAGAAACCCCGGAGAAGGAGAGTCGGAATGTCGCGTGTCCAGGTACCCAAGGCCAGACCCGGTCGGATAGCCCGGACCGCCGCCGCGATGCTGGCGCTGGTGTTGGTAGCAGCGGCATGTGGCGGAGACGAAGCGAGCGACGACACGGTGGCCACCACCGTGATGGCCGAGGCCACAACCACCACCTCGGCCACAACCACCACCTCCGCACCCCCGACAACCGACGACCACGACCACGACGACGAAGACGACCACCACGAGCACGAGGACGACGAGGACGAGCACGAAGACGACCACCACGAGCACGAGGACGACGAGCACGAACACGAGGACGACGAGCACGAGCACGAGGATGACGAGGACGATGCCGCGGCTCCGCCCAGCGTCGAGGACGCTACAGGTGAGATGGTCACGCTGGACGCGCCGGCGGTCCGGGTTGTCTGCCTCACGGGGCTCTGCGTGGACACGATGTTCGTGCTAGGTGTCAAGCCCGTGGCTGCGAATGACTTGCTCCACCGGGATCCGGCCTACTGGGGACCGGACGAGAACGAAATCGGACCCGTCAGCGGCTCGTTCTTCGAGCCAAGCCTGGAAGACATCGCTGCGGCGAGCCCCGACATAGTCATCGGGCTCGGCGGCGTTCACGACGGCCTGCGCGCCGCCCTCGAGAGCATCGCACCGCTGTTCATCGTCAACCCGATCGGCGTCGAGGGCATGCTCGAGCATGTCGTCGAGATCGGAATCCTTCTCGGAATGGAGCACGAGGCCGAGGACGCGGTGGCAGCATTCGAGTCCCGGCTCGAGCAGTATGTTGCGGGAGTCACCACCAAGAGGTCCGTCATGGTCGTGTACGGGTCCGACGTGAACATCGGAGCCGACACGGTGTGCACGCCGGCCGTGGATGCGCTGGCTCATGCAGCGGTCTACGCACCCGAGTTCTCCGGCTGTGATGTCCACCAGCCGTTCCCGAGCTTCTCTGTGGAGCAGCTGCTGGGTATCGATCCCGACGTCATCTTCGTCCAGACGTACGGATTCGGGCCTACACCCCCGGAACCGGTGTCCGAGCAGCTCGTTGACCATGTGATCTGGAGAGAGCTCGTAGCGGTCCAGAACGGCGAGGTACACGAGGTGGACTTCTTTATCTGGGGCACATCCCGTGGCATTAACGGCACCAACTTCGTGCTCGACGAGGCGATGCCGAAGATCTACCCGGAGGACTTCCCGGCTCCTCAGCCTTGAGCGCACCCCCGGGCGCGGCGGCGGGTCCGGGCTGGTCCTGGACCCGGGTGATCGTCGCCGGAGCGATCCTCGCGGCGCTCGCCGTCCTCGCCGTAGTCCACCTGAGCATGGTTGAGCCGAGGGTGGCGCCCGGGCAACTTCCCGGCATCCTGCTGGGCGAATCCGGCGGCCGGATCGAACGGCTCGTGGTCCGCGAGTTGGGGCTGCCCAGGTTGATCCTGGCGCTGCTCGCCGGCGCGGCGCTCGGGCTCTCCGGGGCAATCCTTCAGGTCGTTCTCAGGAACCCGCTGGCCTCGCCGGGGCTGCTCGGCGTGTCGGCCGGAGCATCACTGGCAATGGCAATCATCCTGTTGCTGAACGCACCGGTCTTGTTCGCGCTTCATCCGATCGTGGCTCTCGCCGGGGGACTCGGCGGCGGCCTGATCGTCCTCGCGGCCTCACGGGGGGCGCGAACGCCGATTGAAGCCGCGCTGACCGGCGTCGCGGTTGCGGCGCTCCTCCATGGGATCATCCTGGCGATAATCGGCCTCGCCGCCTCATCCGGCGCGGTGCGGGTCTTCTTCCTTTTCACGGTCGGCAACCTCTCGGGTAGGACATGGGATCATGTCCGGCTCGTGTGGCCGTGGCTGCTTGCGGGGATTCCCGTAGCCTTCCTCCTCGCTCGAGGCGCCAACGTGCTCCAGTTGGACGAGGATGTCACCTCGTCCCTGGGGATGCAGGCAAGGCGCATGCGCGGCGTCTTCGTCGCACTGGCCGCGCTGCTCGTCGGGAGCATCGTGGCGGTCGCCGGGCCCATCGCCTGGGTCGGGCTTCTGACGCCGCACATCGCTCGGCTGATAGTCATCCGGCCGGATGCGAGGCTCCTCTTTCCGGTGGCCACAGTGATCGGAGCCCTCCTGTTGCTGGCGTCCGACGTACTTGCCAAGGTCGTCATCTATCCGGGCGAGATTCCCGTAGGGCTGTGCACGACCCTCCTGGCCGCCCCGATGATCCTCGTGCTTCTCCGCCGCAAGAGCCTGGGACTGAACCGCTCGTGACATCGGCGCGTTCGTTTGCGGCCCTCGTGCTGGTGGCAGGCATGGCGGCTGTCACCCTCTTCATCCTCCACCTCGGACTGGGCACCGTCTGGATCCCACCGGATCGTGTCATCGGGGCCCTGGTGGACGGATTCGCGGACCCCACGGACCGGACGATCGTCTGGGACCTGCGGATGCCTCGCGCGATCCTCGGGCTCCTGGTGGGTTGCATGCTGGGCCTCTCGGGGGCGTTGCTGCAGGTCGTCATGCGCAATCGCCTCGCCGAGCCCGGGCTCACCGGCGTCTCAACGGGAGGGATCCTCCTTGCGGTCCTATTCCTCGCGGGCACGTGGGGCCTGCCTCAACCCGGCCGGTTGCTTCCGTTCGTCGTGCTCCTGGGCGCCCTGGCGGGGGGAATACTGGTGCTCTTCGTGAGTTCGGCGCGCGGAGGCATCGATCCCTTACGACTGATCCTCACGGCGGTAATCGTCAACGCGATCCTCGGGTCGCTGACCGCGATCGTCATGCTGCGCTCCAATTATGCCCTCGGGAACATCCTCTCCTGGCTCATCGGGTCGTTGCATGGCCGCGTGTGGGATGACGTCTGGCTTGCCCTGCCGTGGGCCGCTGTCGGTGTCGCAGCGGGATTGCTGGCCGCCCGCGCCGCCAACCTTCTCCAGCTTGACGACGAATCAGGGCGCGCTCTCGGTCTCCCCTTGCAACCTGCCCGAGTTGTCCTATTCGGGCTGGCCGCGGTCTTGGCCGCCGGGGCCGTGAGTGTCTCCGGGGCTATCGCATTCGTCGGCCTGATGGCGCCGAACGCCGCCCGGGCCGTCGTCGGCGCAGACGCGCGCCGTGTCCTGCCCTTGGCCGCCCTCATCGGCTGCGTCCTCCTGCTGGCCGCCGACCTCGTTGCCCAATCGTTCTCCATCAAGCCGCCGATTCCCTCCTCGGCGTACCGTGTGGGCCTTCCCGTCGGGGCCGTCCTGGCCGTATTCGGGGCGCCACTGCTCATCTTTCTCATCCGGCGGAGCACCAGATGAACGAGGTCGAACCGATCAGGCTGGCACAGGTCAGCGCCGGCTACGGGAAGCGGGTGGTGCTCGATGGCCTCGACCTGGGGCTACGGCATGGCACGATCACTGCGATCGTCGGGCCGAACGGGTCGGGGAAGTCCACGGTGATCCGGGCGATGGCCCGGCTGCTTCCGGCGCGGAGCGGCGTCGTACTCCTCGACGGGCAGGACATCCGGAGCTTCGGATCTCGCGGTATCGCCCGCCTCGTATCCGTCCTTCCCCAATCTCCATCGAGTCCGCCGGGTCTGACCGTTCGCGAGCTCGTCGAGTTGGGCCGCTTCCCCCATACCGGGCTGTTCGGACGGCTCGGCGCCGAGGGCACACTGGCCGTGGAGTCCGCGCTCACGCTCACGGGTTTGACCGATTTCGCCGAGCGTCCCTTGGACGAACTCTCCGGGGGCGAACGCCAGCGCGCATGGATCGCGCTCGCCCTCGCTCAAGGCGCCGGCACCCTACTTCTGGACGAGCCGACCACGTTTCTCGACGTCCGGCACCAGTTCGAGGTTCTCGACCTCGTTGAGTCCCTCTGCGCGAGCGGCGGCATGACGGTCGTGATGGTGCTCCACGATCTCGTGCATGCGGCGAACTACGCGGACCGTGTCGTCGTGGTGGACGAAGGCCGGATCGTGGCGGACGGTGCGCCCTCCGTAGTGCTAACCGTCGAGCTGATGCGGACGGTGTTCGGCGTGGCAGCCAAGGTCTTCACCGATCCCGAGTCCGGTCGGATGATCTGCCTGCCGATCGGCCCCGGCTGAGGTTGATCTCCGTGCGGCCACGCCGCATCATAGACTCTGCACTCACCAGCGACCCAGCCACCCGATCCTTCCGCCCGGCGCGGCTGATCCGGGCACTCGCCACTCACCACCGCCGCGTTGGCAGAGCAGCACTTCCCCGTTTAGCACTCCGCCCCAAGGGCTGCTAACCTCTGGCAATCGTAAGGAGAGATTGCCAACAGGTCCGCCTTTCTCGGCCGGCCGGTTGGCATCTCGCACGTAACGCCACCTTTATTCAAGGAGGACTTCGGATGAATCTGAAGCCACTCGGCGACCGCGTGATCGTCTCGCCCAACGAGGATGACGAGCAGCGCACGGCGTCGGGACTGGTAATCCCCGACACGGCCAAGGAGAAGCCGGTGACCGGCACCGTCCTGGCCGTCGGCCCCGGCGATCTGAACGATGACGGCGACCGTATTCCCGTGGATGTTGCCCCGGGCGACACGGTCGTCTACTCGAAGTACGCCGGAACCGAACTGAAGTACGAAGGCGAGGAGTACCTGATTCTCGCGTCCCGCGACCTGCTGGCCATCGTCGGCTGACGGTAGCGGCAGGACAGGCCTCGAGAAAGGAACTCAACAATGGCAGCGAAGGATCTTCGTTTCGACGAGGACGCACGACGCGGTCTGGAGTCGGGAGTCAACAAGCTCGCCGACGTGGTCAAGGTAACCCTCGGACCAAAGGGCCGCAACGTGGTGCTAGAGAAGAAGTGGGGCGCCCCGACCATCACCAACGACGGGGTCACCATCGCCAAGGAGATCGAGTTCGAGGATCCATGGGAGAACATGGGTGCTCAGCTCGCCAAGGAAGTAGCGACCAAGACCAACGACGTGGCCGGCGACGGGACCACCACGGCGACCGTGCTGGCCCAGGCCATGGTGCGGGAGGGTCTCCGCAACCTGGCGGCCGGCGCCAACCCGATGGGGCTGAAGCGCGGCATCGAGTCGGCGGTGGGAGCGGTGACCGAGTTCATCGGTGACTTCTCCAAGGACATCGAGACCACCGAGGAGATCGCGTCCGTGGCGGCCATCTCGGCAGCCGATCCCGAGATCGGTTCCACGATCGCCGAGGCGTTCGAGAGCGCCGGCAAGGATGGCGTGATCACGGTGGAGGAGGGCCAGACCTTCGGGCTCGAACTCGAGTTCACCGAGGGGATGCAGTTCGACAAGGGCTACATCTCGCCCTATTTCATCACCGACCCCGATTCCCAGGAAGCGGTGCTGGAGGACCCCTACATCCTGATCGCCAACCAGAAGATCAGCTCGGTCAACGACATGCTTCCGGTGCTGGAGAAGATCATGCAGACCGGCAAGCCGCTCATGGTGCTGGCCGAGGACGTCGAGGGCGAGGCCCTCGCCACCCTGGTGGTCAACAAGATCCGCGGGACCTTCGCGTCCCTGGGTGTCAAGGCCCCCGGGTTCGGCGAGCGGCGCAAGGCCATGCTCCAGGACATCGCCATCCTCACCGGCGGCACGGTCATCTCCGAAGAGGTCGGGCTCAAGCTGGACGGGGTTGCCCTCGACATGCTGGGCCGGGCCCGCCGGGTGATCGTGGCGAAGGACAACTCGACGATCGTCGACGGCGCCGGCTCCGAGTCGGATGTCAAGGCTCGGATCCGCCAGATCGAGCGAGAGATCGACAACACCGACTCCGACTGGGACCGCGAGAAGCTGCAGGAACGTCTGGCCAAGCTGGCCGGCGGCGTGGCGGTCATCAAGGTCGGCGCGGCCACCGAGGTCGAGCTCAAGGAGAAGAAGCACCGGATCGAGGATGCGGTGTCGGCTACCCGGGCTTCGGTCGAGGAAGGCATCGTGGCCGGCGGCGGCGTCACCCTGCTGCGGGCCCAGACCGTGGTCGACGGCGTCGACGGCGGAACGGCTGACGAGGAGACCGGACGGTCGATCGTGCGGCGGGCTCTCGAGGAGCCCCTCCGCCAGATCGCTTCAAACGGCGGCTACGAGGCCGGCGTGGTGGTCGACAGGGTACGCCAGGGCGACGGAGCCTACGGGTTCAACGCCCTGACCGGCGAGTACCAGGATCTGCTGGAGGCCGGGATCCCGGATCCCGCCAAGGTCACCCGGTCGACGGTGCAGAACGCTGCGTCGATCGCCGGCCTGCTGCTCACCACCGAGGCGTTGGTGGCTGAGCACAAGGACGAGTCGCCTCCTGGAGGGGACCACGGGCACGGCGGTGGTGCGCCGGGGATGGACTTCTAGTCCCGCTCCGACCACCGGACAAGACATCGAACGACCCGCCCTCCAACGGGCGGGTCGTTCCGCGTCCCGGGGACCTGGAAGCAGTTGCTCGAGCAGTCGCCGGAGCCGGAAAGAAAGGTTTATGGGGTGCCGGCAGGTATCATCCGGGGCATGACCGACACCCTCACGACCCAATCCATCCCGCAGGTCGAACTAGCCTTCAAGCCCACGCCCCTCCACTACTTCCCGCGCTTGCGAGAGGCCTGGGGAGGCCCCCACATCTGGGTGAAGCGTGACGACCTGACCGGCTTCGGCCTGTCGGGAAACAAGGTGCGCAAGCTGGAGTTCCACATGGCTGCGGCCATGGAGTCCGGCTGCGACACGGTGATCACCTGCGGCGCCTACCAGTCCAACCATTGCCGGGCCACCGCCCTGGCCGGCGCCCGGTTCGGGCTCGATATCCGCCTGGTGCTCCGCACCCCGGATGGGAACGAGCCGAATGTCTCGGTGGCCAACCTGCGGATCGACACCCTCGCCGGCGCCGAGATCAGCTACATCTCCGAGGCGCAATGGCCCGACCGCGACGAGATCATGGCTGCGGACGCGGCCAGACTGGCCGAGCAGGGCCACAAGTCGTGGGTGATTCCCCAGGGCGCATCCGACAAGCTGGGGATGTGGGGGATGTCGTTGGGCTTCCGCGAGTTCGTCGGTCAGATCCCCGACGTGATCGGCGCCGACGTGGCGGCGGTGTGCCACACCGGATCCTCGGGTGGCACCACTTCCGGCTTCGGCTGGGGCGCCGACCGCACCGGTTTCGAGAGTCCGGTCGTGGCCCTATGCATCTCGGAGCCGGCCGAGAACCTGATCGAGCGGGTGGACCGGATCTGGAAGGCCGGGGTGGAGACCTTTGGGGGCGACATGCCGCAGCCGGACCTCCAGTACATCGACGACTACCTCTGCGGCGGCTACGGCAAGGTGAACGAAGAACTGGTGGAGACCATGGTGGAGGCCACCCGGCTGACCGGCCTGCTGTTCGACACCACCTACACCGGCAAGGCCATGTACGGGCTGAAGAACGAGATCCGCAAGGGCCGGTTCGGTCCCGACGACCACATCGTCTTCTGGCACACCGGAGGAGGCTTCGGCGCCGTCAACTGATCGGTTGGTTTCCGGCCGGCTCCCCCGGATACTCGGGCGCGGCGTGCGGCCGAGAGCTTCGTCCCCGGTCGCGCCGGCAGGGGACTCCGGTCAGGTGGTACGCACGTCGAGCAGGGCTTGCCTGCCTTTGCTCACCTGCCGCAGAGCACGTTCCAAGGCGCCTTGGAGTTCGGCGGGATCGTCCACGCCTTCCGCGTACGCGCCGCATGCGGAGGCCACCTCTGCGAAGGCGGGTGATGGGCTGAGATCGGTGAGTGGATAGTTACCGGAAGACTCGGCCCAGCCACCTGGAGCGATCCTCTGGACCGCAGTGCGCACCGCCTTCCAGCTGCTGTTGTTGAACACGACCACCAGGAGCGCGAGCCCGAGTTGCTCGGCCGTCAGGTGGCAGGCGAGAGGGTTGCTGAAGATGTAGGCGCCGTCGCCGAGCGCGCATACGACAGTGCGGTCCGGCTCGCCGAGTTTGACTCCCAGTGCGGCGCCGAAGCCCCAGCCCAGCCCCGAGACCGACGAGGGACCGTAGTAGCCGCCCGGGCGGTCCAGCCTGAGTTGGTCCGAATGCGCGTCGTACTCGTTGACGACGATTCCATCCGGGGCAAGAGCGTCTCCGATGCGGCGGGAGAGGAATGCCGGATCGATGGGCCGGGCCGAACTCGCGGCCTTGGCCCGATGCCTCGCGTCCGCGCGTGATCCTTCGTGTTGCGCAGCCAGCCGGCTCAGCCTGGGTTGCAGGGAACTACCGGCGATCCTGCTCTTCACGGCGGCCGTCAGCCCATCGAGCGTCTGGGATGGACATCCGCCGAGGGCGATATGGATCGGGAAGTTCCACATCGGATAGTCGCGGCGAATCGGATCGAGGCCGATATGCACCACCGGCACATCAGGGGCGGGCTCGTCCTGCGGGAACCAGGGAACGTCCGCTTCCACGACGATCAGCAGATCGGCATCCTCGATCAACGGGGCCGCGTCGAATCCCAGATGTTGCGGATGCGAGGACGGAAAGGACATACGCTCGCGGAAGACTTCGACGACACCTGCTCCGGCAGCTTCGGCGAACTCGACGAGCGCGGCCACGGCTCTCGAGTCCCGTCCCAGTGAATTGGTGATGACCAGCAGGTTTCCGGATCCCGCTACGAGATCGGCGACGCGGGCGATCGCGGACTGCTCTGCCGCGGTGGTAGAGGCTGGGTCGGAGCGAGGTGGCCGCGAGTCAACTGCAGGGGCCGCACGTGCGGCGAGCAGTTCCCGCGGAAGGGACAGGTAGACAGGGCCGGCCGGATCGGCGGTGGCCACTGCGAGTGCCCGGTCGACCACATCGTTCACCTGGCGCGGGTAGCGCAACTCGTAGTCCCAGCGCGTGTACTCACGTACCATGGACGCCTGGTCGAAGCTCTCCTGGGCCCAATGGATGTACATGTCGCGCGATCCTGGGCTCCCATCGGCGAGGACCGGGGTTCTGCCCGCCATGACCAGCATCGGAATCCGCTGCCGGGATGCGTTCATGATCCCCGAGGCGGCATTGGCCGTTCCGACGCTCACATGGAGGAAGACTGCAGACGGCACGCCGGTCGCCATCGCGTGTCCATGTGCCATGCTGACCGCTGCCATCTCGTGGGCAACGGTGACGGGTTGCGGCACGGGTCCGATGCGCTCCGCATCGAAGTGGGCGTAGGCTTCGATTAGCGGTGCGGCATCGGTTCCCGCGTTGGCGAACAGATACGGCACGCCTGCCTTTCCGAGCCGGAGTAGCAGGGCTTCAGCGACAGTGAGGCTTGATCCGCTCATCCCGGCCCTCCCGCTCGAGGTCGACTGGCGCGAAGTATTACCGGCGCAGGCCGGACTCGCCAGCTGTCCCGGACGCTAAGGACCACCAAGCCTTACCGGTGTTCCCGCGGTCGCTTCTTGTTCCGGAGGTCGTTTGTCGGAATCGGATCCCCCGCGAGGCGCCCGTCCGGAACCTAGGCGTCGGTGACGACCTGGTCTTCCTCCGGTTGCTCGGGAGGGGTTGCGGTCACCGTTTCGTCTGCCGGGGTGGCGGTCGCGGACTCAGGCTCGGGCGTCCCCCCGTCGAGGCCGAGGTTCACCCTCGCCTCTGCCGTGAAGTAAGTTTTCGGAGAATCCGGGTTGGAGGGCTCCGGCGCCAGTTCGGGCTCCCTCGGTTCGCGGCTCATGGTCACGGTCACGATCCGGTTCTGGAGCAACCAGCCCACGGCGCCGATTCCTCCGATGAAAGCGAACAGTTTCAGCAGCCTCTTCATGGTGATTGGCCCGTCTCTTCTCGGTTGTCATCCACCGGTCCCGGAGCCACCTCCGATGGCGAGGACCCTTCATCCCCCATGGTACTCGGCCCCGGAACGCATCGGAACGGGGCACACGGCCTGCGGTAGCCTCGCCGGACAGAGCGGTGTGTCCGGAAGGAAGTTGCCTTGAAGATCGACTACTACCTGGAGGACGGCGCGCTCGGCGTTGTTGCGGAGCGGGCGGTTCGCGCCCGCGCCCTCGGCTTTGACGGGATCTTCACGGCCGACACGGCCCATGACCCGTTCCTGCGGGTGATGGCCGCCGCGTGCGCCGCCCCGGATGTCGAGGTCGGTACCTCTGTGGCTGTGGCCTTCGCCCGGTCGCCGATGGTGGTTGCCCAGACTGCCTGGGATCTGGCCTCCTTCACCGGGGGCCGGTTCCGGCTGGGCCTGGGAACCCAGGTGAAGCCCCACATCGAGCGGCGATTCTCGATGTCCTGGAGCCGGCCGGCGGGGCGGATGGCCGAGTTCGTCGGCGCCCTGAGGGCCATCTGGGACACCTGGCAGAACGGAACCCGCCTCCGCTTTCGCGGTGAGCATTACTCGTTCACCCTCATGACTCCCTTCTTCGATCCGGGACCGATCGCCCATCCGGACGTGCCTATCCACATAGCCGGCGTCGGCCCCCTCATGTCCCGGCTGGCGGGAGAGATGTGCGACGGCTACCACGTCCATCCTTTCCACACGGTCCGGTACCTGCGAGAGGTCACCCTTCCGGCCATGCGCGCCGGCGCCGATGCGGCAGGTCGCTCGCTCGATCGGGTGGAGATGGCGTCGTCGGTGATGGTGGTCACCGGCCGAGACGAGAGCCAGATCGAGGAGTCCCGGCGCGACGTCAGGCGACAGATCGCCTTCTACGCTTCCACGCCGGCCTATCGCCGGGTTCTCGATGCCCATGGCTGGGACTTCGGCCCGGCGCTCGCCGCGCTGGCGAGGAGGGGTCGGTGGGAGAGGATGGCCGATCTGATACCCGATGAGGTGGTAGCGGAGGTGGCGGTGGAGGCGCCGGTGGACAGGCTCGGGTCGGCCATCAGAGCTCGCTACGAGGGGGTGCTGGACCGGGTGGGCTGCTATTCGGTCGGAGGGGCGCAGCCTTCTCTTACCGACGAGGAGTGGGGCACGATCCTGGCCCAGGTCCGGGACTGAAGCCGGGTAGGCGCCCCGCGACCTCAGCCGCTCAGGGCGAGGGCGGTCTCGACCCGCGGATCGGCCACCGCCTCCCTCAGACCGCCGGCTGAGACGGTGACCGCCGATATGGGTCCCCAGTCCGGTTTCCAGCGGTCGTGGACGCCGATCCCGTCATGGGTCATAGCGCTCAGGTCAGGTGATCCTGTGGCTACCCTCCCGATCCGGAGAGGAGCGTGGGACGTGTCGTCGCATCCGGTCAACCTGGAGGATGTCTTCCGCGACATCATGGCCAACTTCGCGGCCAGCGTGACGGTCGTGACCAGCTACTGGGACGAACGCCACCACGGGCTGACGGTGTCGGCGTTCACCTCCGTGTCTCTGGTTCCGCCCCTGGTGCTGATCTGCATCGACCACGCCTCGCACAGCATCGAGGCCTTGCGGGCGGCCGGCGGGTTCACCGTCAACATGCTCCGGGAGGGCACCGCCGACGTCGCCCTGAGGTTCGCTTCGAAGGACCCCGACAAGTTCCGTGGCCTGCCGGTGCGGGCGCCCCGGTACGAGGCCGCAGGTCTGTCCCTGCCCTCGCACTCCTTCGCCTGCCTCGAATGCCGCACGGTCGAGTCGGCCGAGGCGGGGGATCACACCATCTTCATCGGCCAGGTGGAACACGCCGCCCGATACGACCCCGGTCGCCCGCTCCTCTACTGGCAGCGTGACTTCCGCCGCCTCGAGTCCAGCTAGTTACGAGGTTCCGGCGGACGGACCGCGGCCTATGGGCTTCCGAAGTCGTGGTCGATGAAAGCCTTCAGGGTGCCGCCGCTGATCTGGCCGTTGACCTGGCGAGTGATCAGGCCATCTGCTCCGATCAGGTAGGTGACCGGGAGCCCCATGAACGGGTAGTTGTCCGTGACGCTGCGGCTGTCATCGATTCCCAACGGGTAGTACGCACCGACTTCGGCGGCGAAGTTCTCTGCGGGCCCGGGAGCATCCTCCACGGCGACGCCCAGGAACGCCACCTGCGGATTCTCCTCCGCCACCCGCGAGAACTCCGGTATCTCGATCCGGCAGGGGGCGCACCAGCTGGCCCACAGGTTGAGCACCAGGGGCCGCCCGTCAGCGGCTCGGTACTCGGACATCACGAACCTGGACCCGTCGAACAGCGCCACGGACATGTCAGGGGCGGGTTCTCCGGCCAGAGGGCCCCTCGGGAATCCCGCCACATCGATCGAAAGGGATCCGGTACCTGTGGCATCGCCGGGTGGCGGGTCAGGGGTGCGGGTCAGCACCGCCGCCCCGGCGATGACGATGACCGCCATTGCGGTGGCGGCAAGCTTCCAGGCTACCGGCATCCGCCGCCGGCCTGCGTGCTCCGGGGGAGAGGCGGGCGCCGCGTCGGCAGGCGGTTGCTGGTTCGACTCGGCCACGGCCGCAGGCTAGCTGTACTGGTCAGGTAGGTCATTGACACACGGTTTGGGGCGCTACCGACTGTTCCCAGACTGGAATGTCACGCTCTCGTGTCGGGATGGAGCGCCCCGACGGTTACTGCGGCCAAGCCTGCAGGCGAGGGATCCTCAGGCATCGTCCCGTTGGGCGCGGAATACCACGTCTTGGTCGTGGTGGTGATGGGTCGATGAGCCGGGCGGTCTCTCTCGGACCTCGCTGGTCACGACAGTCCAACCTGGTGTGGATCGGATGGCTGTCTCCACGTGGTCGACGCCGACGTATGATGCCCGGTCCCATGCTGCGATGTGGCCATCGTCGCGTGTCGGAGCACCCGGGCGTGGGGCTGCGTGTCCGACCATCAGAAGGGTGCCGCCGGGAGCGACCGCGTTCATGATGTTCGCGATGGCGCGGTCGTCCCCTGTCCGGGGGATGGCGGAGTAGAACAGAGAGACCAGGTCGTAGGTGTCGTCGCCGAACGCGTGCCGGGCGTTGGCGTCGGCTGTCACGCATCGGATGTCCGCTCCCCGGGTGGTGGCCTTGGAGGCGAGGCGGTCGAGTCCGGCTTGGGCCACGTCGGTTGCGGTGACGTCCCAGCCGCGCTCGGCCAGCCAGAGGGAGTCGCCTCCTTCGCCGGCTCCGAGATCTAGGACCCGTCCCGGTGTCATGCGTGCGATCTCGGCGACGAGGGTGCCGTTGGGTGCGCCGCTCCAGACCTCGTCTCCCGAGTAGCGAGCGTTCCACTCAGCTTCAGCAGGCGACCGGCGGCATGCCGTGGCCCGATCTCTCGTGGCGAGGTCGAGTGCCACCATGGCGCCGACGTAGCTGCCGTCCGCCGCGGCCGCGAGAACCTGTTGGCTCGGGTCGGTGAGGTTGCCGGCCGCGTACAAGCCGTCGACAGACGTTTCGCCGGTCGGGTCCGTGGCGACGACGTCAGCCACTCCGATAGGGTGCGGCTCGGCCGTGAGCCCGAGCCCGCTGAATGGCTCGATACGGGGTCGCAGGTAGGTGGTCACCACCACCGCGTCGGCGGCGATGCGACGTCCATCGGTGAGCTCCACTGCCGCGATCGTCTCGTTCGGTCCATTGATGATTCGCCGAACGTTGCCGCGGAGAACATGGGTCCCGCCGACCTCGAACGCGGCCACCTCATCCGTGTCGACTTCGAAGTCGGCGGAGATCACCAGGGTGAATCGGTCGCTGAGATGGGCGAAGAGGCGCGCCGGGTGCAATCCGGCCGGGTGGGTGACGACCTGGACGAGTCCTTGCCCCCGGACCTCGTAGCCGTGGCAGAACGGGCAGTGAATGACCGTCTTGCCCCAGTGGCGGGCGATTCCCTCGATCGCCGGAAGCTCATCGGCCACGCCGGTCGCGGCGACGACCCGGCGGGCGCGGACCGTCACGCCACCGGCGTCGAGCCCGAACCCATCAGCGTCCCGGTCGACGGCGTCGACGCGGCCGGTGAGGATCTCGCCTCCATAGCGTCGGAGCTCAGCTCTGCCCGCGGCGATGAGCTCCGTGGGGGCTTCGCCGTCGTAGCCGAGGTATCCATGCAGATGGGCAGCCGGCGCGTTACGAGGTTCGCCGCTGTCGATGACGATCACCGACCGGCTCTGGCGTTGGATCTGCAACGCCGCAGCGAGCCCGGCAGCCGAACCGCCCACGACCGCGACATCGCAACGTCGAGTAATCGGGGAGTGCTGTTGTTCGCTCATGACTCCAACCGTACGATGTCGATCGGTTCATTGCACGTTCTCTTGCCGAGTGGAGCGGGTGCGTCCGGGGCGAACCCATCCTCACCCCAGAAGGGGGACGGGCATGGCCGACCACGCCCCGGAAGCCCGGGAGGTGGTGGCGGGGGCCGGGCCGCCGGGTCGGGCCCGGTTTCAGCGATTATCGCGTTCTTGCGACTCTTCCATGTCAGTAGCGTTGCCCGGGGCCGGCCGGATTCCAAGCATTTCTCCACAGGTTTGGTATGTCCTCACCCTCTCCTAGACTCCGTGCGCTATCTGACAAGAGGACGGGAGAACATGCCGCGCAGGGACGGATTCATCCAGGGAGAGCCGTGCTGGGCAGATCTCAGCGCCGAGGACACCGAGGGCGCCAAGGCCTTCTACGGAGGACTGTTCGGCTGGACCTGGGAGGACCGGAGCATGCCGGACTCGGACATGACCTATTCGATGGCCCAGAAGGATGGTTGCAACGTGGCCGGCCTGGGACCGGCCCCGCCGGAGTTGCTGGCGATGGGGCTGCGGTCGGTATGGAACACCTACCTGGCGGTCGACTCGGCCGACGAGGCATACCGGAAGGCGATCGAAGCCGGCGGCAGGGGACTCGCCGAGCCGTTCGACGTCATGACCACGGGTCGGATGGCCTACATCATGGACAACCAGGGTGCCGCCGTCGGTTTCTGGCAGGCGGGAGACCATACGGGCGCCCAGTTGATCAAGGAGCCCGGGACGATGAGTTGGAGCGAGCTCTACGTGCCGGACGTCGGCGCTGCGACCGGGTTTCTCGGCACCGTCCTCGGCCTGACCGCCGAGACCTCCGACATGGGTCCGATGTCCTATACGCTGCTCAAGGCCGGTGACGAGATCGTGGCCGGGGTGATGGAGCCTCCCGAGAACGTTCCTCCTTCGTGGAGCGTCTACTTCGGCGCCGCCGATATCAACGAGACCGCCGGCAGCGTGACCGGACTGGGCGGCCAAGTGATGAACGGGCCCTTCCCCACCCCGCTCGGGCAGATGATCGTGGCCGCGGATCCGGCCGGAGGCGTGTTCCTCGTCCACGACTACTCCACCGCCGCCGATTGTTAGAGCGACGGGGTCAATCTGTCGCGGCCATCTCCTTGAGGACGGTGTGGAGGATCCCGCCGTTGCGGTAGTAGTCGACTTCCACCGGGGTGTCGATCCGGGCCAGTGCCTGGAACGATGTCTCCGAACCGTCCTCCCGCCGGGCCGTCACCGTCAACATCTGCCTCGGCCTCACGGAGTCGTCGACCTCGATGTCGTAGGTCTCGGACCCGTCTAGGCCCAGCGAACCGGCGCTGTCGCCCGGCATGAACTCGAGAGGCAGGATCCCCATTCCCACCAGGTTGGACCGGTGGATCCGCTCGTAGCTCTCGGCTATGGCCGCCTTCACTCCCAGCAGGAACGGGCCTTTGGCGGCCCAGTCCCGGCTCGATCCCATCCCGTAGTCGATCCCGGCGATCACGATGGTGGGAGTGCCGGCGGCCCGGTAGCTCAGCGAGGCCTCGAAGATGCTCTTGACCTGCCCGTCGGTGAAGTCGGTGGTCCAGCCCCCCTCCGTTCCCGGCGCCAGATGGTTCCGCACGCGAAGGTTGGCGAAGGTTCCCCTGGCCATGACCCGGTCGTTGCCCCGGCGGGACCCGTAGCTGTTGAACATCAGGGTGGGCACGCCCGACTCGTGAAGGTACCTACCGGCCGGAGTGTCGGCCGGGATCGAGCCCGCCGGGGAGATATGGTCGGTGGTGACCGAGTCTCCCACCTTCACCAGCACCCGGGCTCCGCTGATGGGCGTGATGGTGTCGGTCTCCATCGTCAGACCGTCGAAGAACGGCGGGGCCTGGATGTAGGTGCTGTCCGGGTTCCATTGGAACAGGTTGGAGGCGTGGGTGGTGATCTCCTGCCATTCGGGGGACCCGTCGAACACGGTCGAGTACTGCCGGGTGAACTGATCGGAGGAGATGGACCCGCCCACGATGTCGGCGATCTCGGCCGGTGGGGGCCAGATGTCTCGAAGGTAGACGTCCTTGCCGGTGGGGTCCTTCCCGAGCGGTTCGGAGGTCAGGTCGATGTCGACTGTCCCGGCCAGGGCGTATGCCACGACCAGCGGCGGCGAAGCAAGGTAGTTGGCGCGGATGTGCGGGCTGATCCGCCCCTCGAAGTTGCGGTTGCCGGAGAGAACCGATGCGACCACCAGGTCGTGGCTGTCGATGGCATCGGCGATGGGGTCGGGGAGGGGGCCGGAGTTACCGATGCACGTGGTGCACCCGTAGCCGACGTTGTAGAAGCCGAGTGCCTCCAGGTCCTCGGTGAGGCCGGCCCGGTCGAGGTAGTCGGTCACCACCCTGGAGCCGGGGGCCAGGGAGGTCTTGACCCAGGGCCGGCGGGTCAGGCCCAGCCGGCGGGCCTTGCGGGCCAGCAGACCGGCCCCGATCATGACCTCCGGATTGGACGTGTTGGTGCAGCTGGTTATGGCGGCGATGACCACCGACCCGTCCATCAGGTCGAAGTCCGCCCCGTCGCTCTCCACGCCCTCGGCGCCCTCGGGGTGACCGTGGCCGGCGAAGGTGGTCTCCAGATCGGCCGCCCACTGGTCCTTCATACCGCAGAGGGCGATGCGGTCCTGGGGCCGGCGCGGGCCGGCCAGAGAGGGCTCGATGGCGCCCATGTCGAGCTCGATCAGGGATGAATAGACGATGTCGTGGCTGTCGTCCCGCCACAGTCCCTGGAGGCGGGCGTACTGCTCGATGGTCTCGATCAGCTCGGGCGGGCGTCCGGTCAACTCCAGATAGGAGATGGTCTGCCGATCGACCGGGAAGAAGCCGCAGGTGGCGCCGTACTCGGGCGCCATGTTGGCGATCGTGGCCCGGTTGGCCAGCGGCATGGCATCGAGGCCCGGACCGTGGAACTCCACGAACCGTCCGACCACCCCGTGCTCACGGAGGATCTCGGTGACCCGCAGCACCAGGTCGGTGGCGGTCGCCCCTTCGGGCAGACGTCCGGTGAGCCGGACCCCGACCACCTCCGGAACCAGCATGAAGATCGGCTGGCCGACCATGGCCGCTTCCGCCTCGATGCCGCCCACTCCCCATCCGAGGACGCCGAGGCCGTTGATCATCGTGGTGTGCGAGTCGGTCCCGACCAGCGAATCGGGATACAGGGCGGCGCCGTCGTCCCAGACGACCCGGGCCAGGTATTCGAGGTTGACCTGGTGGACGATGCCGGTGGCGGGCGGCACCACGCGGAAGTTGTCGAAGGCCGACTGCCCCCATTTGAGGAACTCGTAGCGTTCCCGGTTGCGCTCGAACTCACGCTGGGAGTTGATCTGCAGGGCGGTGCTGGAATTGAACGTGTCGACCTGGATGGAGTGGTCGATCACCAGGTCGCAGGGAACCCTGGGGTTGACCTTGCGGGCGGCCGAGGGATTGCCGGTCATGCGGACGATGGCGTCCCTCATGGCGGCCAGGTCGACGATGGCCGGGACTCCAGTGAAGTCCTGCAGCACCACGCGACCGGGGGAGAACGGGATCTCGGATTCGGGAACCTTGGCGCCGTTGTAGGAGGCGAGCGTGACCACATCCTCCTCGGTGACCGTCCGGCCGTCGCAGTTGCGCAGCGCCGACTCGAGCAGGACCTTGATGGAGTAGGGCAGCGAGTGGATGTCGCCGTGGTCGCGGACCGCGTCGAGTCGGTGGACCGTCCGGGCGCCGAGCGGCGTCCGGATCGTGGCGGCGGCTTCGAAGGGGTTGGAGAAGGGGGTGTTGGTCATGGGGGCACGGTCCGGGTTCTCTCGCTGTTGGTCCTGGCGGGCCGGGCGTTCACGCGAAACGCCCGGACACGCATCGGATGATAATTGTCCGGGCCGGTTCAACCGGGCGCCACCGGCGCCCGATCAGAAATCGAGCGGACCGGCGGGCGCCTTGCGATGCGGGAGCACCCTAAAACTGTCACACGGTGGCCGCATACTCGTGATTGCGACCAAGCACCTCGTACCGGCGGTCCGGGACGTCAGTCCGGCGGGACGGGGGACATACTCTCGGGAGAAGGTCCCAGGCGGGACATAGGCGAACGCGTCTCCCGAACCAAGGCGGCGGTGGCGGGGGTGGGGCCCAGCGGGCGAAGCCCGCCTGCTGCGATTTTCGCGAGTTTGGGTACTCCAGGACGTTCTTGAGGCAGAGGGCGTCATATATGACGCCCTGAACCTCAGGAACAGGACACCACATATGACGCCCTGAACCTGAGGTTGGACGCGCTGCGGGTCACCGGGGGGGCCTGGCTTCCCGCCATGTACGGGCCACTAACGTATGGAGCCGATTCCCGGCGGACCCACCTATGACCGATTCCAAGACCGAGGCGCTTTCCTCGACCCTTGCCAGCACCATCGATCCCATCCTGCAGCGGCCCTTGGCCGAGTTGGGTTACGTAACCTCGGCCCGGACGAAGCGCCTGGGAGCGGCTGTGATAGATGTGCTCCTCCCCGTACCCGGCCCTCCGGGACATGCGCTGATCGAGACCGTCACGGCCGCGGCCCGATCCGTCCCAGGCGTGCGTTCGGTCCAGATCAAGCACGAGTTGATGACCGACGAGCAGCGGGACAACCTCATGGCCCGGGTGAGGGGAGAGAAGCGCGCCGTCGGCGGTCCCGGCTCCTCGACCTACGTGGTCGCGGTGTCGTCCGGAAAGGGCGGGGTGGGCAAGTCCTCCGTGACCACCAACCTGGCGGTGAGCCTGGCCGGCATGGGCCACACGGTCGGGGTGATCGACGCGGACGTTTGGGGATACTCGATCCCGAAGATGCTGGGCGCCGAGGGCGCACCGGCCGTGATCGCCGACTCCATCATCCCCCTCCGCGCTCATGGGGTGTCGGTCATCTCCATCGACTACTTCGTGCCGGATGGCCAAGCGGTGGTCTGGCGCGGGCCCATGCTCCACAAGGCGCTGGAGCAATTCCTGACCGACGTGTTCTGGGACGAACCCGAGTTCCTGCTCATCGACATGCCCCCGGGCACGGGCGACATCGCCATTTCGATATCCCAGTTCGTGCCCAGGGCACGGGTCCTCCTGGTGACCACGCCCCAGCCCACCGCCAGCCGGGTGGCATCGCGGGCGGCTCGAATGGCCGATCGGGTCGATCAGAAGGTCATCGGGGTGGTCGAAAACATGAGTTGGTTCGTGGGCGATGACGGCAAGCACTACGAGATCTTCGGATCGGGCGGCGGCGCCGACCTGGCCGAGGCGACGGGTGTGGACCTCCTGGCGCAGATCCCGATCCTGGAGGCCATGCGATCGGGCGCCGACCGGGGCGACCCCGTCAAGGTGGCCGCGCCCGGCAGCGAGGCGGTGCATGCCTTCGATGACCTGGCCGCCCGCCTTGTCGCAACCCGACCCCGCATCAGGATGCATCCTGAGCTTCGGATCGGCTGACCCACACCAGCCCCTGTCTGGCGTGTACCGGTCCGCGACCGCTCCCTGCTAGAGCCAGATCAGGGTGACGAGCCCGATTCCCACGCAGTAGACGGCGAACGGCACGAGGCTTCGCCGGGCAAGGCGATCGATCAGGAACTTGATGGCCCAGTATCCGCACACGCCTGCCACCAGCGTCGCTACCAACAACTCGATCGACAGGGTCGAGGCCGAACCCAGGTCGATGAACTCACGCAGGCCGGCGCCGAGGATTGCCGGTATGGCGATGATGAAGCCGAACCGTCCGGACTCCTCGGGCGACACTCCCCGCAGTATGCCGGCGGTGATGACCATTCCCGACCGGGAGATTCCGGGTAACAGAGCCAGCGCCTGGCTCAGTCCGATCACGATGGCGTCCCCGGCGGTGAGGTCCTCGGCCTTCCCCGACCCACGGCCGGCGAGCCGGGTCAGGAACAGCACTGCACCGGTGGCCACCAACGCCACCCCCACGCCGGCAGCGGACTCCTGGAATCTTTCGATGGTCGATGAGAACAGCAACCCGACGACCCCGGCCGGGACCGTCGCGACCACGACCATGGCCGCCATCCGTCGGGCGACCGGATCCCTCCCGAACCCGCCCACCATCCAGGCGACGTCCCGGCGGTAATACGCGACCACGGCGGCGAGCGTTCCCAGATGGAGGATCGCCGACGTGGACAGATCGGGGGGCTCGAGCCCGAAGAGGTCGGGGATGATCCGTAGGTGCCCGCTCGACGAGACCGGCAGGAACTCGGTGATGCCCTGGACGAGTCCCCAGACCACGGCTTCCAGCATCCTCGCAGGGTACCCGGAAGATGTCGCGTGAACGGACACCACGCGTTCGAGGCCCGGGTCGTCAACCGGCGAGCTGCTGATTCGTTTGTCCGTACCTAGAGGCTGGCGGCCGTCCGCTCGCGGCGGGCCTCGATCAGCACCGAGACACGGTCCTCGGCGATCGCTACCGCCGCCGTGGCCGCCCGGTCCGGCGGGAAGGCCACCGAACCGACCAGACCGTCGCTCTGGTAGTCACCCGAACGGACGCTGGTCACCAGACCGCCGATCGGCGGCAGGGCCCGCTCGCCCGAAGGGGGGAGGATCACGAGTTGGACACTCATCCCGGCGGTGGTCTCGGCCGGCACCGCTACATCTAGAAGCCACCAACCGGGTGGAATCAGGATCGGAGCCTCGGTGGTGTCACCAGGCAGGAGGGGATGGCCGGCCGTCAGGTAGCGGTCGGCGAACCCGATGCCCAGGACCGGCTCGAGCACGCCGCCGGCCACGGTCCGCCACTCGAGGGCGCCTTCCACCGACTCCCCGCGGGCCACATCACGGGTGACATAGGGATGCCTGACGCTGGACGTGGGGCGTATCTCCACCCAGAGGCTGATGATGACCAACAGGCCGACGAGCGACCAGCGCAGGTACGGAGGACGGGTCAACCAGAGCACATCACGGAACGTATCGCCGTTCCGGCATGGATTGAAGAGGCTTGTCGCCGGACTCCGGGTGCCCCGCTTCCTCTAACCGAGGAGGTCGATGCGGAAGCGCCGCTCGGCGGCGACGATGGCGTCCTGGGAGTCCATGGAGAACCACGACCGGCCGTCCTCTCCCCAGGAGGACCAGACCTCTCGCCCCACCCGAGTCCAAGGTACCGACCGGAGCATCTGCTGTATCGACCCTCCCGAACGGAGGACCCGGGTGGCCTCGTCAAGGCAGTCCGGTGAGTATGCCGCGCAGGTCACCTGCGGCCGCTCGTCGACGCAGACGGCTGTCTCGTTGGAGGCGGCCCTTTCGGCCAGGCGGGCCAACGTCCCGGATCGCACCAGCGGTTGATCGACCGCCACCGCCACCACAGGGCTCTTGAACACTGCCAGCGCGGTCTGGAGCCCGCTAAGGGGCCCGGCGGGGCCTGGTTGCAGGTCGGGAATCGCCTCTAATCCCGCCACGCCCCGGCGGCGCCCCACCATCACCACCTGGTCGAATCCGGCCATCGCATCGGCCACCCATCCGGCCATCGGGCGGCCGCCCACCTCGACCAGGGCCTTGTCGCTTCCCATGCGTCGCGACTCGCCGCCCGCCAGGATGATCCCGACCACACCCCTCATTCACATCACCGGTACCAGTTCGAGTAGCACCGGGCGGGCAGCACTAGCCGTCGTTCTTGGCGCCTGCTTTGGCGGGTTCCTGCTTGGATGCGGCGCCGTTGGAGGAACTGTCGGGCTTCTTGTCCTTCTTGTCGCCGGACCGTTCCTTCTTGCCGGAGGTGGATGGCTTCGGACTGCGAGAGTCCGTGACGTAGAAACCCGACCCCTTGAAGACCACCCCGGCGGGGAACAGCACCTTGCGCAGGGCAACCTCGCGGCACTCCGGGCAGGTATCGAGCGGATCCGCCGAGAAGCTCTGGAAGATCTCGAACCGGTGACCGCACTCCTTGCACTGATAGACGTACGTAGGCATTCGCAGGTACTCCGGTCGGGACTGGGGAGCACGGCCCGCGACGAAGGGCCGTTCCGGGCGGGATCATACCAGCACCCTCCTAGACTCCACCGGAGATGCTGATCGGTGCTATCGCCCTCTTCCTCGGAGCCTATTTGGTGGGTGGTATCAACATGGCGCTGGTCGTGTCCCGCGCCAGGGGAGTGGACATCCGGCAAGTGGGGAGCGGCAATCCGGGCGCGTCCAACGTGTTGCGTGCGCTCGGTAAGGCGCCGGCGGCCGCCGTATATCTGGTCGACCTGGCAAAGGGGTTCCTGCCCGCGCTGGTGGGGTCTCTCGCCTGGTCGCCCACCATCGGGACTGTGGCCGGCCTGGGGGCGGTAATCGGTCACTGCTACCCGATCTATTACCGGTTCCGGGGAGGGAAGGGCGTGGCGACGGCCGGGGGAGTGATGCTGGCCGTGTCGCCCCAGGTCATGGTCGCCATGGTGATCGTGTACGGGGCGGCGCTGGCGTTCTCGCGGATCTCGGCGGTCGGGTCCCTGGCGGCGGCGGTGGTCTCCATCCCGGTCTTGCTGATTACCGGTGAGACAGGCGCGACCGTCGCCTGGTTCGCGCTGATGATGGCGCTGATCGTCTTCCGGCATCGCTCCAACCTGAGCCGTCTCCGCTCCGGCACCGAGAACCGGCTCGCCTGATGCGCCGAACGGTCTCGCCGCGATGAGGGTGGACGTTGCGCTGGTCCCGGCCGCCGGCCGCGGTACGCGGATGCGGCCCGCCACCAACGCCATCCCCAAGGCCCTCCTGACGGTCGTGGATCGTCCCAGTGTCCAGTGGGTGGTCGAGGAGGCGGCCCGCGCCGGAGTCACGGAGGTGGTGGTGGTGGTCGATCCCGACGGGGGGGCGATGATCGAGCGACACTTCGAGGAGTCACGATTCCTGCCCGGCCTCTCCGGTATCAAGGTACGAACTGTCACACAGGAGGAGGCAAGAGGGCTGGGCCATGCGGTGCTGGCCGGGCGGGAGGCCATCGGCCTTCGGCCCTTCTACGTGATGCTTGCCGATGACCTGATCCGTCCCGGGGAAGACCTGCTCAGACCCCTGGCTAGAGCCGCCGACCCGGAGATCTCCGTCGTGTACGTCCGGAGGCTGCCCGATGGGATGCTGGGAGCGAAAGGAGTGGTCGTTCCCGGCTCCGGCGTGTCCGACTCGGTGATGGAGATCGGGGGGGCGGTGGAGAAACCGGGTGCGGCGCGGGCCCCCTCCAACTACGCCATACATGGCCGCTACGTGTTCATGCCCGAGGTGTTCGATCACCTGATGGGCGTCGCCCCGGGCTACGGCGGCGAGATACAACTCACCGATGCGGTAGATTCTCTCGCCCGAGCAGGCCGGTGTCGGGCCTACGTGGCCGACGTGGAGCTGCTCGATGTCGGGAACCCGCTGGATTACCTGCGGGCGAACACCGTCCTCGGTCTCGCCGACCCGGCCTACCGTGACGCTTACCGGTCCATAGTCGACGATCTTCTGGTGGAATGACCCCATGCGCTCCCTAGAGCAGGCCCAACGAGACGTGCTGGCTGCCGTTCAAACCCTTCCGGTGCTCCAACTTCCCGTGTGGGATGCCCTGGGGCTGGGCCTGGCCGGCCCGGTGGTGGCGCCCCACGCCGTCCCACCCTTCACGAATTCGGCCATGGACGGGTACGCGGTGCTTGGCGCCGATGTGGAGGAGGGGCCGGTGACCCTGCGGCTTCTCGAGGACGTCCCGGCGGGCCATGTCGCGCATCAGGCCGTAAGCTCCGGTGCGGCCATCAAGATCATGACCGGCGCGCCCATGCCGGAGGGCGCTGACACGGTGGTCAAGGTCGAGGACACGGAGCCGCTGCCGGACGGAGTGCGGATCATGGCGGCCACGCCGACCGGCACAGCGGTGCGCCCCGCCGGGGGCGACCTGGCGGCCGGGGATCCCGTGTTCGCGGCCGGTGAGCGGCTCACGCCCCCCCATCTGGCCGTGCTGGCGTCGCTGGGAGTTAACCCGAGAGTACATCGCCGGCCCAGGGTGGCGATGCTGTCCACAGGCGACGAGGTTCTACCGCCGGAGACCGGGACCCTCGGTCCCGGTCAGATCCGGGACACCAACCGGCCGTTGCTGGCGGCCATGCTGGACGAGTTGGGGGTCGAAGTCGTCGACCTGGGCATCGTGGGAGACGACGCCGAGGTGCTCCGCAACACCCTGGAGCGGGGCGCCGGTGAGGCCGACATGGTGCTGACGTCGGGTGGCGTTTCGATGGGCGAGTACGACCTCGTGAAGATCGTCCTCGGGGAGCTCGGCACCATCGACTTCTGGAAGGTGGCGATGCAGCCCGCCAAGCCCTTCGCCTTCGGCCACATCGAGGGGACGCCGCTGCTGGGCCTGCCCGGCAATCCGGTGTCGGTGATGGTGGCGTTCGAGCAGTTCGCCCGCCCGGCCCTCCTGCAAATGATGGGATGCCGGGCCGTCTTCCGGGCCCAGGCCGGGGCCCGGGCCGCCGAGACCTGGCGGACCGATCCGGCCAAGACGGTCTTCGCCCGGGTGGTCACCGAGGTCGAGGACGGGGTAACGCTGGTCCGGAGCAGCGGCGGGCAGTCGTCCAACGTCCTCTCCGCGCTGGCCCGGGCCGATGCCTTCGCGGTCATTCCCGTGGGCACCGGGATGGTGCAGCCCGCTGACCCGATCACCATCGAGCTGTTCCGGTCGCCTGAGGCTCGGACCGCATCGGAGGTTCTCGATGAATGAGGGAGGCCTGACCCATACCGACGCCCGGGGCCGGGTCAGGATGGTCGACGTGGGGGACAAGGCGGTTACCGACCGTCGGGCCACTGCGGAAGCCCGGGTGTCCATGTCCGGCGCCACGCTCGACCTGATCTTCGAGGGTGCTCTGCCCAAGGGCGACGCCATCGGCACCGCCCGCCTCGCAGGGATCATGGGCGCCAAGAGGACCTCGGACCTCATCCCGCTGTGCCATCCGATCTCGCTGTCCGAGGTGGCGGTAGAGATTGACAGGGTCTCCTCGGCGGCCCGGATCCGGACGACGGTGCGCAACGCCGACCGTACCGGGGTGGAGATGGAGGCCATGACCGCGGCGGCCGTGGCCGCGCTGACCCTGTTCGACATGATCAAGGGGGTGGAGCGGGGTGCCCGGATCGAGAGCGTGCGTCTGCTGCACAAGGCAGGTGGACGCTCGGGGGAGTGGTCAGCCCCCGGGCTCGCCGGGTAGTCCATCCCGTGCCGCCGGGGCGAACCCGGTTCCTGAAATCCTTGGCTTCGGCCGGGCTCGGGTATAAGCTGCCTTCCGGTTAGCGGATCCGGGAGACGGCCTCGGATATGCCTTGGGCTCTATTTCTAGCAGTCGCGGCTGTTTGGGCGATGTTCCTCATCCCGCGATGGTGGGCTGATCGTGCCAGCCAGAGTCCCAGTTCGGTCCGCCCGGACTTCAGACCCCTCCAGCGATCGAACTCCGAAGCCGGGTTCGGCCGATTGGTGGGGCGGGTTCTGGCCCCGTCGAGCGAGGAAGGCAACACCGGTTCCCATCGGGAAGCCGTGCTGACCCGCCGGCGCCGGGCGGCGGCGGTTCTCTTCGGCGCTGCCGTAGCCAGCCTCGCCGGCTGGTTCGTTCTCAATAGTCTGTGGATGCTCCTGATACACGCCATCGTGGATGCGGTATTTGTCTGGTACATCATGATGCTGCGCCGGATACGGGCATTTCGCGAAGATGTCAACGCTCTGTTCGCCGACCACGACTACGTTGCTCCCACCCGCGACCACTCGGCGATAAAGGTCGTGCAGCGCCGCTAGTGGCGTCTGGGGAAGGTCGATGGCCGCCGGAACACACCAACCCGTTTCTCGGGTAGACGACTAGATCCTGGTGAGCAAGCCGGACCTTTCCTCCATCGAGAAGGCGGCGCGAGCCGAGTTGGATCCCAAGTTCACGGCCCGGGAGGTGGCCATCTCCAACGGGCGGCGGGTCATCCGGTTCTCCGCCAAGGCGATCCGCGCCGGTCATCGGGGTGAGTTGGACGAAGCCGGAGTGATGCTGGCCGAGGCCGGCGAGTTGCTTGCCGAATCGACCGCCGCCATCGCAGATCATCCCGACATCAAGATCGGGATCCTCAACGACGCGGCCAAGGAGTACGCGGAGGCCCGTCTGTTCCTGGCCATGGCCCGGGGGGACGAACTTCCGGCGGCCTCGGAGCTGGGAACGCGGATGGGGCCCTATCTCAACGGCCTCGGTGAAGTCGTGGGTGAGTTGAGGCGCAGGCTCCTCGATCGACTGAGAGGGGACGACTTCGCCGAGGCGGAGCGGTTGCTGGAGATCATGGACGAGGTGGTGGACCTGCTGGCCTCGCTCGACTATCCCGACGGCATGACCGGCGGCCTGCGCCGTACTACCGACGTGGCCCGCAGCCTTACCGAACGGAGCCGGGCCGATCTGACCTCGGCCCTGGTCGCCGACCGCTTGCGCCAGGACATGGCCGCCTTCCGCGCCCGGCGAGAGTCCGATTGAGCCCCTTTCCCGGTGGCGTTTCCCCGCCGGTAAGGCGGGTAGAATGGAGGCTCCTTCGGGGGCTGTAGCTCAGTTCGGCAGAGCACCTCGTTCGCAACGAGGGGGTCAGGGGTTCAAATCCCCTCAGCTCCACCGTAAGACTCCAGGAGATACCAGAAAGACCCCTGACCAGGTGTTTCACAGTCCCGAGCCTTCCAAGCGGCCCTCACGGTCCTAGCGGATTTGGTGGCTATCCCGCTCAAAAGTGACACTTGGAGTGACACTGACTAGAGTTGTCATGACCGGATCGCGGCCTCGGTGTCACTTTCCGGCAACGGCTAAAAGGGAAAGGCAACATGACCACCAGGTCGAGGAAAGGCGCTCCGCTCACTGCCGCGTTCGTGAAGGCGGTCCAGCGGCCGGGAGCATACGGTGACGGCTACGGCGGGGGCGGGCTGGTACTCCGGGTGAAGCGGTCGAAGTACGGGCTGATCTCGAAGAATTGGGTTCAGCGAGTTCGTATCGGAGGGGTGGCTACCAATATCGGGATCGGAAGCTACCCGGCCACCAGTTTGCGGGAAGCTCGGGTGGCTGTCGAGCGCAACAATGGCGAGATCAAGGCGGGGCGTGATCCGCGATCCGCGAGCGGTGTAACTCTTGCGGAGGTCACCGAGGCCGTGATCGCCTTGCATCGTCCGACTTGGCGTAACGGTAAGACCGAGAGGCAATGGCGGTCCGCGTTCACAACTCATGTCTACCCACAGCTTGGGGATAGGGCTGTGGGGGTGATCACGACCGGTGATCTGGTGCGGGTGGTCGGGCCTCTGGTTCATTCCAAGCCGGCCACCTCTGATCTTCTGAGGATGCGGCTGGGCATGGTGTTCGAGTGGGCGAAGGCCGAGGGGCTGAGGGCTGATAATCCGGCCGGATCGGCGTTGGCGGCGGTACTTCCTCGACCCAAGGCGCGCACCACTCATCACCGAGCACTCCCGCACCGGGAACTGGCCGCGGCGCTTGCCAAGGTTGAGGCATCGAGGGCGGCGGTGGCTACCAAGCTGGCAGCTCGGTTCTTGGCTCTGACGGCTACAAGAACGTCCGAGGTCCGGTTGGCGGCGTGGTCGGAGATCGAGGGCGATACGTGGACGATTCCCGGCGAGCGGATGAAGTCAGGCCGCGAGCATCGGGTACCGCTCTCTGAGGCCGCGCTGGACGTGCTGGCAGAGGCTCGAGAGCGGTGGGGCGGTAGCGGCCTTGTGTTCGTGGGACGTGGTGGGCAACCTCTCGGTCACGCCAGCATTGGGACGCTGTTCAGTCGCCTTGAGTTGGGTACCTCTCCGCACGGGATGAGGTCGAGCTTCCGTAACTGGTGCTCGGAGACCGGGGTGGATCGACAGGTGGCTGAGCGGGCGCTTGCTCATCAGGTCAGGAGCGCTACCGAGGCGGCATATAACCGCACTGACCTGTTCGAGCGGCGGCGCGAGGTCATGGAACGCTGGGGCGAGTACCTGGCTGGCTGAGCGGACTCTACGGACCACAAGGGAATCCCCGGGCCAATTGCCCGGGGATTCTCCGTCTCAGGGGTGTATAGGTAGGTAGGCAGTGGAAAGGACGCTGAGAATGAGCCGAGAGTCGCTGAGGCAGGTGGAGGCCAAAGTCAAAGCCGGAGACGACAGGAAGGTCGCCATGCTGTATGTTGCAATCGACTGCGCGGCGGCCGGTGGAGATCGTCTGCGGCGTGCCGAGGTTGATACCGAGTGGGCGCAGCGCTACCTGAAGGAAGCGGAGCGCCAGCTTCGAGATGCGCTTGATCTGGTGTCCAGGTTGTGCCGGTGAAGCGGATACTGCGGATGGCTGATCTGGTCGAGATGCTGGGTATACCCAAGACCAGCCTACGGCGGCTGGTCGATGCGGGTTCGTTCCCCCAGCCGGTGAGGCTGGGGCCGCGGTTGATCGGGTGGCGGGCCTCCGAGGTCGAGGAATGGTTGGAGTCTCGGGAGCGGGTAGCGGTGCGGCCATGATTCGACAGGATCGGCAGGTATCGGCACCCAGGGCGCTCGCTACGGCTCCGGATGCGTGCGGATTGCCTCCGAGGTCGGAAGGTGGGTGCGGGGGATGCCTCCCAGGTCGGAAGCGGTGGCTACGGGGCTCTGAGAGGCCGTTCCGCCTTCGAGCTACTATGACATGGTTGTCATGGCATGGTTCGGCTGGGTGAAGTCTTGGTCGGGTTGTGGCAAGGCACGTTGTGGCAAGGCGCAAGGGAGTGAGCCGGATTCTTCGGAGTCCGGCTCACTTCGCGCCAAGAAGTTTCGAGGTCTCGGGTGTATAGTTAGGGTGAGGTTGTCCCCCTAACAATCTCGGAGCGGCCTAGGAAGTTAGAACCCCCGGTCACACTGCCGGGGGTTCTCCGCGTCCCGTGCTATGGTCTTGTCCGGGTGTCGGGAGTAGTGCCCCGGCAGGCAGACTTAGGGGACCTGCCCAGGCGATTGAGAAGTCTTCTCAGGAGCCTCCTTCTACCTCAGGCCGAGAGGGCTTGCATAGGGTCAGCCTATGCTCAAACCGACGGCTCACGGGGTAGGGGGGCAGGCTCTTGAGGAACGAGAGAGCCTGCAGCACTGGCCCGGGCTTATGGAGAATCGATCAATTCCCCAGTTCTATCCTGATTCTCAGGATAGGCAGAACAGGGGGGATCAAGGGGCCCGAGGATCAAACGCCGGAACTGGCGGAGAAACTGAGGGCAATTCCCCAGTTCTATCCTGAGGATGAATCGCACCTAATACCGATTCGAGAATCGCTATAACCTGCGTTCTATCCGGAACCGCACCGGCACTAGTCTTGATCCCGAATGGATGAAGACCTGAGCCTGAGTGATCAGATAGCCGAGGTCGTCCGCAACATCAAGGCTATCGAGGCGGCTTTGGACAGGCGCGCCAAGGCCCTGGAGTTGGCCGAGCGCGAGCTCGAAGAACGCGAGAACGACTTGATCACGACTACTCGCGGCTTGGAGCGGTGGATGGCTCAGGCGATCAAGCGCAAGAACCCCTGCCCGGATTGTGGAGAGGTCGGCGGCCAGCGCATCAACGACAGGTGCAAGCGGTGTTATCAGCGCAGCTACGCCGCGAAGAAACGCGCCGAGAAAAAGAAAAAGCCCAAGACGGAACCTGTCAAGAAAAAGCCCAAGACGACACCGCAAGCTCAGAACGGCCGGAGCCAGAACCTACCTAGTCCGCGGGAGCGGGAGCGGTTGGCTGCTATGCGTACCCGTGAGCTAATAGCGGCGGGTAAAGACCGGGGGACTCGGCGGGCCGAGGGCATGGTGGACAATCGTTAGTCTGGTGGGTGTTGGTCAAGGGAGCGGCACTACATGAGCAGTTGATGCCTGGGTAGGTACTGATGCCGAGGCGCTTAGGTGCCGCTCTGCTTGCGGTCGGTGGTAAAGTGGTGGTGCGTACCTGTCTAGGCACATTCAGATACGCCTCCAGCCTGGCCGGATGATTCGTGATTGAACTCCTCGGCTCATCCGGCCCGGCCTCCTGTTTTTCTGCGCAATAAGTTGTGTTATTTCAATTATTAACCGGCGGCTATTCTGGTGGCTACATGGAGAGGGAGGCGGGGTCAATGGGTAAGTTCGAGGTGTTGGACGGTGGCGGCGATAGCCCGCCCGAGCCAGAAGCGGCCGAGTTCGTGATGGATGGCGATTGCCTTGTGGGTGTGCTGATCCCCCATGATGAAGCCGGTTGGATGGTGCTTGCTCCTGTCGGCCATAGTCTTGGCAAGGGAGAGGGCCGGGCTCGGCTCACCGAGTTGCGGAAGCGTTTTCTGGCCGGGTGATGATGGCACCGGCGGAAGGCAAAATCTAGGGGGGAGTCGTGTGGGGGAGTGACGGACTCCATGAAGGGCGATGACGTTACGGCGTGAGCTTCTGTCATATCTTGGCGGCCTGGCGGTCTCTCAGGGCCGGTTCACGGGTGAGCCTCTCCAGGTCTTCCCGTGGGAGCGGCGCTTCGTGGGTGGTCTGTTGCGGCCGGGCGTTTTGTCGGCGGCGCTGACGGTGGCGAGAGGCAACGGCAAGACAACGATTCTCTCCGGCATTGCCTCGGCTACGTTGGACGGCCCGCTAGTGGTGCCGAGAGGCGAGACGGTCATTGTTGCTTCCAGCTTCGAGCAGGCCCGGATCGCGTTCGAGCACGTCTTGGCCTTCATGGGTGATCAGCTCCGGGACAAGCGGCGGTGGAAGGTGTGGGACACCGCCCAGCAGGCTCGGATCGAAGACCGCCGGACGGGTGCGCGGGTGCGGTGTATCGGGTCCGATCCGCGCCGGGCTCACGGCCTCGCTCCGACTCTGGTTCTGGCCGACGAACCCGCCCAGTGGCCTCCCGCGACGGGCGAGCGGATGGTGGCGGCTCTCCGCACCGCGGCGGGCAAGCAACCGCTATCGAGGTTCGTGGCGCTTGGCACCAAGCCGGACGATCCCGAGCACTGGTTCGCCCGGTTCCTAGATGGTGGGGCCGATTACGTCCAGGTGCATGCCGCCCGCAGAACAGACCCACCCGGCTGGAAGCGGACGTGGCAGAAGGCCAATCCGAGCCTGCGTTACCTCCCAGACCTGGAGGCGGCGATACGGGCCGAGTACCGGGCGGCGCTTCGCGATCCGGCGCTCATGGCGAGCTTCGAGGCGTTGCGCTTGAACTGGGGAACGCCGGACACCGCCGCCGAGGTGCTGGTGAGTGCCGACCTATGGCGCCAGATCGAGGGAGACGCCGAGATGGCGGGCCCGTGTGTGTGGGGCGTTGACCTGGGCTCCTCCGAGGCTCAGTCGGCGGTTGCGGCGTACTGGCCGCGCACCGGGGCGCTGGCGGTGGTAGCGGCCTTCCCGACTGTCCCGAGCCTGGAGGAGAGAGGGCGGCGTGACGGCGTGGGCGGTCTCTACCGCCAGTGCTGGCGGGAAGGTACGTTGCTGACCTTGGGGCGGCAGAGCTCCGACGTGGGGGCCCTGGTGGCTGAGGCCCTGCGGCGCTTCGGTCGGCCTCGGGTGGTGGTGGCGGATCGGTGGCGGCGTGTTCAGCTCCTGGAGGCGTTGGAAGATGCCAAGGTACCGCGGGCCGAGGTGGTTACTCGCGGGATGGGCTTCAAGGACGGCGGGGAAGACGTCTCCCGGTTCGTGAGGGCCTGCGCTGACGGTCAGGTGGTGCCGTCACGGTCGCTTCTGATGCGGTCTGCCCTGTCGGTTGCCCGTACCCAGACGGATGCGGCGGGGAACCGGAAGATGACCAAGGCCAAGCGGCGGGCCCGTGACGATTGCGCGGTGGCGGCGGTGCTGGCGGTGGCAGAAGGGCGGCGGCGTGCGGCGGTGGCAGAGCCGCGGCCTCTGAGGTCGGCCGTTGTCTAGGTCGCCGTCCGGGAGGTTGACCAAGACCCGGAGATGGCGGCGGTTGCGGCGCTTGGTGCTGGGTGAGGCCGGTTGGCGGTGTGAGGCGTGCGGGCGGTGGGCGAACGAAGTTGACCATATCCAACCCATCGGGGCCGGTGGCGAGCGGTGGGAGCGGGATAACCTTCAGGCGCTTTGCCGGTCGTGTCACATCGAAAAGACCCGAAAAGAGAACCGCAAAGCGTTATCCGCAGAGGCCGAAGCGTGGCGCGAGCTCGTGTCAGAACTCATGCCGAAAAAATAAGGCCACAATTACTTACATTCTGTCATCATTTAAGAACGGACAAATAGGAGAAACTCATGATATCTTCTGTCGATCAACTATGATCGGGTTGGATATATGACGGGAGGGAGTGGATTATGACCCACCGGCAACGCCTCGAATTGGAGGCTTCGGAGTGTCGGCAGAAGATTCGGGAACTACTTGATGCCGGGGAGTTGTCGGATGAGCAGCGGCGGGAGTTGCAGACTCTCAGCACCCGTGCCCAGGAGATCGAACCGGAGTTGAGAGCGGCCATCATCGCAGAGCCCGACCCGGTTACCGCACCCGCATCACCGAGCACTGAGGATCGGGAACGGCTCGAACTTCGGTCAAGGGCTTCTGTCGGTCGCTACCTTCTGGCCGCGATGCGCGGTCGGTCTGTGGACGGTGCCGAGCGGGAACTGGCCGAGGAGAACGGTCTGGATGACGGCCAGATACCTCTTGAGATGTGGGAGCCCGTAGAGACCCGGGCGGACGTGGTTACGGACGCGCCGGACACGGTGGGCGTGAACCTGGATCGCCTTCGCCCGGCCATCTTCGCTCCTTCGATTCTTCCCCGCCTCGGTGTGGAGATGCCGCGGGTCAAGACGGGAACCTATGCCTCGGGAACGATCACAACTTCGCTCACGGCCGGGGCGGAGGCAAGGGGCGGTGAGGCCGACGCGACCGAGGCTCAGTTCACGGTCACCTCGGTGACGCCCAAGCGGATCAGCGCACGGTTGGCTATCGCAATCGAAGACGTTGCCGCGGTCGGTCAAGCCAACTTCGAGTCGGTGCTTCGCGAAAACCTGAGCCTGGTGCTCTCCGATGAGTTGGACCGCCAGGGCCTGGTCGGCGCGGGTGCCAATAACGATCTGGTGGGCATCATTCAGCGGCTCACCGACGTTGCCGATCCGGGGGAGGCTGCCAACTTTGATGCCTTCGTGAGCGTGTTCGCGGGCTCGGTTGATGGCCTGTGGGCGTCAACTGTCAAGGATTTGGTGGCGGTTGTCGGGCCCGCAACCTATCAACGAAGCGCGAAGACCTTCCGAGACATAGATAACACCGACCTGGGCTCGATAGCGTTCAGCGACTACGCCTTGGCGCGTTACGGCGGTTGGTGGACGAACAAGCGGATGCCCGAGCCTGTTTCCACCGTCCAGAAGGGGATCATGCACCGGCGGGGCAGGTCGGGAATGAGAACGGCGGTGTTGCCGCATTGGAACATGATCTCGATTGACGATATCTACACCGGATCGGCCAAGGGCGAGCGGTACTTCACGATGCACGTTCTGTGCGGAGACGTGATCCTGGTTCAGCCCGGGGCCTATTCGGAGTTTCGTATCAAGGTCTCCTGATCGGGATATGCCCACCGTGTCCAGTGTCCGGGTCTCCGATGTAGCCGTGGACGTGGGCACGGGCCTTCCCACCGGTTGTTACGTCGGCCAGGTACGGTCGGTGGACGTGGCGGTGCAGGCCCTGGTCTCCTACGGCTCAATCCCTCCCGCCGAGATCGAGGATTGGTTCGTGCTCTCCTACGGGGCCACCTTCGAGTTCCGGGCCGGTTCGGGTGCCGAGCCGTGCTGGGTGCGGAGTGGCGGGCCGGTCGGGAATGCGAACGCCGAGATCGTGGTGGCTCGCCGGCGGGTTGTCTGAGACATGGAGCGCACCGCTCCTATCGAGTTCAGGGTCTCGGGTAGGAGGCTGAGCGGCGCGGCGATGACCTATGGCGTGCGCGCCACCGACCGCGCCGAGATGTTCGAGGCCGGGAGTCTCGAACCGATCCCGGGTATGCCTCTGGTGATCCAGCATGACGAGGTACGGCCTATCGCGGCTATCGGTGACGGCCTGGAGGTCACCCACACCGACACCGAGTTCCGGATCGAGACCGAACTACGGGAGGGATCGGCCGAGTTATCGCTGGTGAGGCGGAGGGCCCTGACGGGCTTTTCTGTCGGATTCGTGGCGCTCGATGAGTACCGCAACGCCCAGGGCGTGCGGGTGATCAGGCGGGCTCGCCTCCGTCATGTCGGCCTGGTCGATAAGCCGAGCTACCCGGTCGGTGTAGAGCTTCGCCAGTTCGAGGATGCATGGCTCACCGCCTCGGCGGACTACGGCCAGCGGATGCAATGCACCTGCCAAGGCGGTGGGTGCGACTCGGTGAGCTTCGATCCGGGCGCGTTCGATGGGATAGGAGAGGATCGCAGAGACCTTCTGGCAGTGGGCGGCCAGGGCTTCGCGTCGGTGCTGGGCTCACTGCGGAGGGGCTCGCTCCTGGTTGAGAAGGGCGAAGACGGGATCCGGTTCGGGCTCACCAACCGGGGAACGGAGGCGGCCCGTCAGGTTGCCGAGTCTGCTTCTGTCGCGCCGGTGTATGCGCGCCCCATCATCGACATAGAAGCGAGCGATTACACCGATGAAGGCCCGGTGCGGAGGTTCCATCGGGCGGCGGTCTCCGCCGTGCTAATCAAGGCAACGCCGAACGATCAGGGCCACCGGGCGGCCGTGGTCGATGGTGTTGACTCGGGAGAGGCGCGGAGGAGGGCCAGGAGGTCGGCGTGGCTGTAGAGCCGTGCACCTCTAAGGGATTCCCCACCGGTGGCGAGCTCGCGAGCCTTCTGGGGATCGACCTGGACAGGGCGAACGATCTGGCCGAGGTCGCGGAGGCCGTGGTGAGCGAGTACGCGCCGGATGCTCCTGGGGCGATCAAGGGAGAGGCGGCGCGGCGTGTTGCCGGATACCTCCGGGATCGCAAGCCGGGGATACGGCGGGAGTCGGTGGCGGTAGGTGACTACACGCGATCCGCCACCTTCGAGATGAGCACCGGGGCGCTGAGAGCCTCGGGAGCGATGGGGCTTCTGTCGCGCTGGAAGGTGCGGCGAGCGGGAGTGATCTGATGCTGTTCTGGTCTCGGAAGGCCAAGGTTGAGAAGCGCGAGTCGGGAGGCTCGTTCTCCGATGCGGTGGTGCGGCTCATCGAGAACACCGCATCCGGCAAAGCTGCTGATGTCGGCTCGGTGGCCGCGGTGGAAGCGGCGGCCGGCTCACTGTCCCGGGCGTTCGCCTCCGCCAAGGTGACGGGAGGCCGCGGGGCGGTCACTCCCGCCTTCCTGGGCCAGGTCGGGCGCGATCTGGTGCGGAGTGGTGAGAGCCTCCATGTCATCCAGATACGGGACGGCAAGGTGGTACTGATCCCGTGTTCAAGCTGGCATTGGGAAGGCAACCATGACCCGGACTCCTGGACGGTGAGGGCCTCGGCGTATGGCCCGAGTACCTCCACAACCTGGAACCTCGGGGCCTCGGGAGTGGTGTTCGTGGGCTGGGGCCAGACTCCCGGCCAACCGTATGTCGGTGTTCCTCCCACCTCCTGGGCTCATACAACGGCGCGTCTCGGATCAGAAGCAGAGAAGGCGCTGGCGGATGAGTCGGCGGGCCCGATAGCCAACCTCCTGCCGGTGCCGCAAGACGGCGGAGACGGCGAAGACGATGACCCGCTAGCCACCTTGAAATCAGACATCAAGGCGGGCCGCGGGCGCGCTGTTCTGGTCGAAACTACCGCTGCCGGATGGGGCGAAGGGAGAGCCGCCGCGCCGTCGGGTGATTGGACACCCAAGAGGCTGGGCCCGGACATGACCGACACCCAGGCCCGGATCGCGCAAGAGAGCTTCGAGCGCACCTTGGCGGCCTGCGGTGTTCCTCCCAGCCTGTTCACGGATGCCGACGGCACCGCACAACGTGAGGCGGTGAGGCGGTGGCACCTCGGCACCGTGATACCTCTTGCTCGCCTCCTGGAGTTCGAGCTATCGGCCAAGCTGGAGGATGCTGTCAGCTTGGCCTTCGATTCGTACCCGCTCGATCTGGCGGGCCGCGCTCAGGCCTTCCAGAAGCTCGTTGGTGGTGGCATGGAGATCGCGGAGGCGGTGGCGGTCTGCGGGCTCATGGTGGACGGGTGAGCCTTCCCACCAACTGCTCGATAGTCCTGGTCGAGTCGGTCGAGATCGGGCGGGTGGATGGAACGCCGACCTTCGAGGATCGCCAGACCGGGCCTTACCGGGCATGGTTGCGAACCATGAGACCCGAGGAGTACGAGGCCGAGGAGTTGGCCGGCGGTGTAGACCACTTCGCCAAGGCGTACCTGAAACCGGGGCCCGAGCCCGTCCAGGGCGGGCGGTTGCGGATCACGGTTGACGGTGCCGAGGAGGCCCGGGAGTGGGAAGTGGTCTCCGTACGGGAACGCCTGGGGCCGGCGGGCTTGGATCACTTCGAGATCGTCACGCGCCGGGTGGTCGAAGGCCGCTGAAAACCCTGGGCTGAGGGTGTATAGGTAGATGTGAGAGGCCGGGATTCTGCGCGTGGCCCGAGTGTTTATAGGGGACTCGGAAAGGACGGTGGCGAGGGTTCGGCTGTGGGGGGGAGCAGCGCGTAGCGGCGCGGATGACCAACGACATCAATAACGATCCCCCAACCAACCATGCTCCCCTTGGCGAGGAGCCTGTCGAGGACGACTTCTACCGATACGGCTCCGATTCCGGCCTGCCATGCGATTTCTGACACAGTCGCGGGACCGTCGATCTCACGCAACGCTTCGATGTTGACGATCGTCGAGATTCCCCGGTCTCGATCAGTGAATTTCCCCACCCTGT